>CAYVDX010000211.1:0-6471 GCA_964450485.1 uncultured Calditrichaceae bacterium | reverse complement strand
GTCCTCAAAAGGAGTCAGTACAACACTCAGAATATGTCCGTTTTCTAATTCAACCTCATCGCTGATAAAGACCAGCTTTTCTAAAAAAGTATGCAATAGTGAGTTTAAGTGTTGGTTGCGGATAAGGTCATAATAAAAAGTGTTTGTCGGATCTATTATTTTGCTGTCGAGCAGTTGGAGTGCGCGATCGTTAAAAAAAATGATTTTTTTATCCGGTGCAACCGCCAAAATGCCGTCGTTTACAGAAGACAACACTGCGTTGATATCCCGCCGTTCCCTGGAAAGCTTTTTGACACTTTCTGAAAGCCTGGTCGCCATTTCGTTAAGATTTTTTCCCAGTATTTCCAATTCATCGCCGGAACGAGAAGGGAATTTTACGCCCAGGGATTCAAGCTTACCGCCGGCAATCTTTTGCGCTTCTTCAGTTAATGTTTCGATGTCTCGATTCATTTGTCGTGATAACAGAATGACCAAAATACCGGAAATCAATAAAATTAGAAAGCCGCCGCCCCCAAAGGACATTTTAGCCCTGGCAAGCATTTGATTTGGCGTCATTGCAAACATCGCCAATCGCAAAAAGCCAATGAATTGTTTATTTAAAACTACTTGCTTGCTGATGTAAAACAGGTCTGCCCCAATCGTAGCGCTATGACGAATTTGGAAACCAAACGGTTTTCTCAATGATTCTTGCACCTCTGGCCGCATCAGGTGATTTTCGACTCTGCTCAGTTGATCGATGCTCACTTCCGAATCCGCTAAAACCTTTCCGTGCTTGTCGATGATTGTCACCCGGCATCCGCTATTTTTGCTACTTTTATCGACAAATTGTTTTAAGTAGCGCTCGTCGTTATCGATAAATTTCCGTGTGTCTAATGATTGGAGAGAGAGTTCCGCAAATTGTTGAAGCGTTTCTTTGATTTGCGAGTATAAAAAAGAACGAAATTGGAAATACAGCGCTGAACCGATGGTAATCAAGCCGATCAGTACTGCTGATAAGATAATCAGCAATAATTTTGCTCGAATCCCTAATTTGATTTTTCCGCGCATGAGTACCAGCGTATTTTTTTTCCGCGATATCAGATCATTGTTGTAAAATCAGGCGTTTTGATTCCAGCGATAACCAACACCCTTTACAGTAATTATGAGTTTACCGACTTTGTCGATCTTTTCCCGAAGCCGGGTGATATGCACATCGACAGTGCGGGGATCGCCAAAATAGTCTTCTCCCCAAATCATGTCTAATAATTTTTGCCGCGAAACAGCTTTGCCATTGGCTTCATATAATTGTCTCATTAATTTGAATTGGATCGGCGTCAAGTCAACCGGTTCATCATTCACAAAAACTTCGTGCGTTCCAAAATTTACGCGCAAATGGGCTTGTTGGAATTCGCTGAAAATTGTTTTTTGAGTGCGTTTGAGTTGCACTTTTACACGCGCAAGCAATTCCCGCGGGCTAAATGGTTTGGTGACATAGTCATCGGCCCCGACTTCAAACCCGATGATCTTATCGATTTCTTCACTTCGGGCGGTCAGCATAATAATCGGAATATCTTCAGTGACTTCATTTGCACGAATGTATCTGCACAGTTCAATGCCGCTCATTGTTGGCAGGTTCAGGTCGAGCAGAATTAAATCCGGGGGGTTTTTGGTTATGGCGTCATGGGCTTTCATGCCGTCCATAAATGTGCGGATGCGATATCCTTCCCGCCATAGGTTATCTTCGAGTATTTCGTTGATGTCAGGATCATCCTCGACGACATAAATGGTAAAATTTTGATTCATCATTTTATACTCCGTGCTTAAGGAATTTCATATCGCAAACTTAAGCACGTTGTGTTACAAATTGATTTCAATTCTGTGTATATTCAATTCAATTGCTTTTTAACATGCCGCTTTGACATGTTTTGCGCCAGGTTTTGGTAATAATCGAGTTTTTCCAAATACTTATCCAAGATTTCGTGATTTCCGCGTTTTTTTGCACCTGTAATCAGGATATTCAATTTTTTCAGTAACATCTCAATTACAGCCAATCGATTTTCAGGCGAGAGTGCATGGTGATCATCATCGAGCAATTTTTCAAGAGCTTGAACGCGAAAACGATCCATTCCCCAGAATTTTCGGGAAAGCTGATCCGCCTGACCGCCGTATTTCACAAGCAACGGCCTTGGCAAAAACAGAACCGGATATCGCGCGCAAATTCGCAGCCAAAGATCGTAATCCTCACACGCCGGTAAGGATTCGTCGAAACGGCCGATTTCCTCAAAAATTGATTTGTGAATGATTGCGGAAGACGGAGAAATGACGCACAACGGCAAACATTTTTGGAAAATATACCCCCCGAATTTCTGATGTTTAACTTTTGGATTTACCCGTTTGCCGTCGCGAATCCAGATTTCATCGGTGTGGCAGATGCGGTAATGCGTGCCATTTTCTCGTTCCAATTGCAATAATTTCATCTGCTTATGAAGTTTTTCCGAAAGCCATTCGTCATCGGAATCCAGCAATGCGATCCACTCACTGCTTGCGGCGGCAATACCCCGGTTACGCGCGCTGCTGACGCCCTGGTTTTGCTGAAAAATGTAACGAATCGCCGGGAATTCCCGCGCGATCAATTCAGCGGTTTCATCGACAGAGCCGTCGTCAATGATAATAATTTCATTTGGTTGCCGGGTCTGATTCAGCACTGAAAGGAGCGCCCGTCTCAACAATTGGGCGCGGTTAAATGTGGGGATAATCACCGAGATGCTATCAGACATTGACGCCTCACCCTCGTGTTGCTATTCGGCGTTGAGTTTTTTCTGTTTGTTATCAGCAACACGAACCGGTTTATCCTGTAAGACAAATTCAATGCGATCCAGTCGCCCGTCGATATTTTGCCGGGGCATAATGTTAAAAATTTTGCAGAGTAGGGGATAGATGTCAATATTTCGAACCGTGCCGGTGCGGTAGCCTTTTTTGAACGCCGGTCCCATTGCATAAAAAACGCCGTGCATATCCATTTGGTGATTATCATACCCGTGGTTTCCGCCCGTTGTGTGTGTGTTGCGGTAGAATTCCGCTGAATTTGTCGTATGCAAACTCCAGCCCAAATCCGCTACCAAAACAAGCGATGAAATAAAGGGATGATGGGAAAAATGAAAATATTCAGGCACGTCCTCCCGGCGATAAACGGTGAAATGTCGTGCTTTCGTCTTCAACGTCCGGTAAACAGACTCAATGTCGTTGGGCAGCGGCTGCACCATCATTGCCGGCCCGGTTTCGTAATATTTACAGGTAGCGTCCCCGACAAGCGATTGTACGTCAATAATTCGCGCGGTATCCACATTGGTCATGCCGTGATCCGACGTGACGATGATATTGGTTTGATCGAGCATGTCGATTTTTCGCAACCCATCGATTAGCAACCCCAGCATTTGATCCAGCAATTTGATTGCCTGGTTTGTTTCCGGCGAATCCGGCCCAAACTGGTGGCCCTGGGTATCGGTTTCGTGAAAATAGAGCGTGATAAAGTGCGGACGTTCTGCCGCCGGCAGTTGCAGCCAATTCAGCACGCCGTGCACACGCTGTTCATAGGGGCGGGTATGTTCATATTCTTCATAATAGGTCGGTTTTCGGTATTTCAGGGCGATTGCAGATCCCGGCCAAAAATAACTCGCGGTCGTAATACCCTGCCGCTCGGCGGTTTCCCAAAAAAACTCACCCAAATACCACCGGCTGTCCCGCACTGCTTCCCGATTATTCAAGCGATATGTCTCGCCGGTAAAGGGGTTGGTGATATTGTTGAAAATGATGCCGTGATTTTCGGGGTACATGCCGGTAATGGTGGAAATGTGATTGGGAAATGTTTTGGAAGGAAATACCGGCTGCATCGAAATCGCGGAAACGCCATTTTCGCGCATCAATTGCATGTTGGGCGTGATGCCGCGGTCGGGATAATCCCAGCGAAAACCGTCGAAGGAAATCAGGATCAGGTAGGGTTCATTGGCGAAAAGCGGTAAGCTGCAAATTAGCCATAGCAGCAATGAGGCAAGATTTAATGGTCGCATTTAAGAATTCCTGTGAGTTTCTGGTCAGGCAGCAATTTGTTCATTTTGAAGAAGTTTCAAACACAGCGCATGCATCGTTGTCAGCTCACGTTGAAATTCCTGTTGGGCTTCCGCCACAGGCAGCGTATCAAATAAGTCATGCAACTGGGCGCCACGGCTCATAATTTCGCGAGCTGCTTTTTCGTTCAGATTTTTTTGAATATACAGACAATTTTCAGCATGAAAAAACAGCTGAATAACATCAGACGTGTTCATTAATCCGCTTGAAAGGGGGTCGATGATGCCCAGGCAAAGTAGCGCAAAAGAAGTGGTTTGTTGACGTTTGCTGCTCGTTTTTGATAGCATCATTTGAAGATCAATTTTGTCTTTCATTATGTGTACCTTAATTTGGAAAAAATTTTACGCCTGCAACCTGGCCGGAGGCGTGTTCAAAATAATGTACTTCACCTGAATTGCCATTTTTGATGACCTTTTGCCATTTGCCGGGCAATAATAGGCGGAGATAACGACGAACAGCGGATTGCGCACTGGATATTTTATTGTAGCGCCTTTCGTTGGTGTCCACCCTTCTGGCACTAAACCGGAAGCGTAGATGTTAGAATAAAGATATAACGGCATTTCATTTCCGTTAGAAATGTGCGCTTTTAATTTAATATGGAAGGCACGAGTTAACGCCGCCTACCCAAAACAAATTTACAGAATCGTCCAATGATAAGCAAGTTTCGCTATGAAAAATAAAAAAGCCTTCGTAGCATGGCAAAGGCTTTGAAATAGAAAAAGGGGCGATTTGTTCGCCCTTTTTTGGGTGATCGGACTGATTTAAATGAAAAAGGCTCCCGAAGGAGCCTTTTTCACAACCAATCCTACGAACTTAATTGAAAAAGTAGCGCAAGCCGAATGTCATTCTCCAACGAGATGAGAGACCGTCAATATCAAAACTATCACGTCCGATTTCATTCTCTCGATAAGTGAATTTTGGAGTTGTGCCGTCAGCTTCATATCCTTCAAATTGATAAAGGAAAAAGTTATTAAAATCACCTGGTACTGTGTAAATGGTTCCCCAGTCACTATTCAGGAGGTTTCCAATATTCGAGATATCCAATGAGGCCTGGAATCGATGATTCTGGCCGCCGGCCCTAATGCCGAAATCCTGGCGAACAGCCAAATCAAAAATACCCGAAAACGGAGACCATGCGCCATTCTTTTCAGCATATCTGCCCCGGTGATTTCTCAGGTATGAATCGTCTTCGATAAAGGCATTCAACTGATCCCACTGTTGCGCGGCCGTAATTGTCTGTCCGTCGCTTTCATAATCAACAAGATTGATATCCGACGCCGATTCCGGAATATAAATCAAACTGCGGTTTCGGCTGGTGCTGCCGGTTTCATTATTTAAATTTCGAGCGTTTCGCCCCCCAATGACATAAGAGAAAGGCGTTCCGGCTTGACCATTGAAAAACAGGGAAATGGTGGTCGCGGTATTCCGGTCTGCCGTCCAGTTATACCGATAATTTACGGAAGAGAGAATCCGGTGACCGACGGCAAAATCCGAGCGGCCATAAGCAGCATTATTTCTTCCGTTGATGTTCACCTGTCCTCTCCACTGCGAGGAGTTTTGTGATGAGGTCCCTTCAGTCAACGCTTTTGCATCGCCATAGGAGTATGCCAGGGTCGCGTTTAAACCAAAATCGAAATTTTTAGCCAATGAAAGCGCCAGGTTATACGTGTAGCCTCTGGAAGTATTGGTCGCCAGGTAAACGGCGCTGTATGTTGGATCGATACTGGTTCTGCTAAAGACCTCTCTTGTATCAGGGGAACCTGTCCAGGTGAAAGCAACGGTCGGATCAGAGTTGATATTGGTATAAGTGATGTTGTTCACCGTCTTTGTATAAAGCCCTTCAGCGGTTGTCGCGATTCCAAAAGGTAATTCAAAATCAACCGCCAGATTTGTTCTGAATATCTGGGGGTATTTAAAATCCTTGGCAAAGAGATCCATCTGTCCGGAGGGAACCGAGAAGTTTGCATTCGTATATTGATTTTGAATATCCGCTCTGAATAGCAGTGGGTCTGTAAGATCACGCTCATTTACGCTGCCCAGCGTCAGGCCGTTGTTGTTGAACATTGCGCCCGGCCACACAAATGGAATCCGACTGGTAAAGAGTCCTGCTCCCCCGCGAACCACGGTTCGTCTGTCTCCGTTGACATCATAATTAAATCCAAAACGCGGTGAAAACATGAACTGCCCGTCCGGGGCCTTGCCCGCAACCGCATCATTGGCGGTCGGGTATTGTTTTTTTATCAGCGGCAAGGTCGTATTATTGAAATGGGTATCTTCCACCGGGTCGGAGGTGATAAGCGGCACATCAACTCGTAACCCCCCGGTAATTTTTAGTTTAGAATTCACCGCCCATTCATCTTGAACATA
>CAYVDX010000210.1:0-6517 GCA_964450485.1 uncultured Calditrichaceae bacterium | reverse complement strand
AAAAAACTTGTTGATCATGTTCACGGAGTGGTCACTGGGACCGGTAAATTATCAGATTTAGATGTAGCCGAACTTGCGGCAATATTCCATGATGTTGGAAAGCTTAATCCAAATTTCCAGATAAAATTGGATGATCCTAAAATAAAAGGATATTCTAATCATGCGTATTTATCCGCTTTTGTATTCTTATGTTATTTTTCAAAGAACGCTCAAAATCTATACTCACTTTTTGATCAACAAAGAGAGTGGATCGCTAGTATTGCAGCAATAATCGCACATCATCACGGCAATTTACCAAATTTTTCCAAAATTTTCCGAGATAAAGAAATTAATCATTTGCTTTCTTTTTTAAAAAGCCACGAGAATATCCCCGCAAGTGATTTTATTCAAGTCTTTTTACCTCACAACAGCTTTGATTTATCGGATACACCTTCTAAAAGAAAAATGCTTCAGATATTACCAATTCAGTTAAGTCTAAACATTTCCAATCCATTAAAATTTTTTATAGAAACCCAATTTTCTTTTGCTGCACTTATCCAAGCCGATAAAGCTGATGCAAGTGGTTATCAATCACGAAAAGAGGATGTAAAAAGATTCTGTTTAAAATACAATTATTATCTAGACCTATATTTACACACTTTAAAATCAACAACTGATTTAAACAAGTTAAGAACTCAAATTCGCATTGAGGCACAAAACAATATTCGGGAAGAATTACCTAAAGGAAAACGGCTCTTTGAATTGACTGCACCAACGGGTGCGGGTAAAACATTGATGCTTTTATCTTTAGCAGGTGAAATATTAAAGAGTCAACAAAATCTACGTATCATTTATGCACTCCCATTCTTGTCGATTACTGAACAGGTAGAAAACGAAGTTAAAAATAAAATATTTACTGATTATCCAGACTATATCCGACGAGTTGATTCAAAAACTGATAACTTAAATTTTGAGGCTATACAAAAAAAATTGGATGATAACCCGGATGCAATACAACAAATTCTTGCCGAACAATTTGCTGAGAATATTTTTGACTATCCTTTTGTAATCACAACATTTGTGAAGTTATTTGAAACATTACTCAGCAATAAGAATGCGACCCTGCTTAAACTACCCAATTTTGCCTACACAGTTTTTTTAATTGATGAGATTCAAGCACTTCCACCGCGTTTGTACGGATTTTTTACAGCATATTTAGATGAATTTTGCAAGAAATTTAATTCATACGCGATTATATCAACTGCAACAATGCCCAATTTCAATCTACCTATTCATAAAAAGCCAGAACTCAAACAGTTTTTCAACAATTATTCTAAGCCTTGCCCTATTTTATCTTATAAACATTTTCAAAATCCATTATTCAATCGATATGCAATTGAAACGCTTTCGGAACCAATCGATATAGAATATCTATCTAATATTATCCACAAACTAAAGGAGTCTGTATTAATTATTCTTAACACCATTCAAGATACAAAAGATTTATACAAGGAAATAAATGATATTCCAGAGGCAACGATACAATTACTGAATACTAATTTTACACCAAATGACCGAAAAGAAAAGATTTCACTTTGTAAAGCGTTATTAGAAGCGAATAAAAGAATCATTTTAATTTCTACGCAACTGATAGAAGCAGGGGTAGACATTGATTTTCCGATTGTAATGAGGGATATTGCGACAATTTCTAGTCTTATTCAATCTGCAGGCCGGGCAAATCGAAATGGGAAGTTATCACAAAAAGGAAAAGTAATTGTTTTTGAATTAGTGAAGGAAGGTAAGCCACGTGCAAATTCTATTTATCGTGGTGATGATAGAAAGTTTTTGAAATTTGCAAAAGAACGATTTTGTGGAAATACTTATAAAGAAGCACAACTATTTAAGATTCAACAGAAATTTTTTGATTTTATTCAGGATAACACTTTATTTGGTTATCACAAAAGCAATCAATATGAAGTCGATTTTGTTAAAAGTATTGGGCAAATAGAATTTGAGCATGTTGGGAAATTTAAGCTGATTGATGAAAAAGACTACGGGATAGAATTTCGATATTATATACCTGTTGATGAAACGGATATTTCTTTTGAGAAATTGGAAAGTCTATATTCCGAACTACTTGAAATAAAAGTTCGTGAATTTGATAAACGAAAGCTTAAGCTTATACAAATTGACAGCCTTTTAAAGTCAATGGCTGGACAAATTGTTCAGATTAGATTAAAAGAAACGGACTCGCCACCCATAGCTGAGTCAACTCCATATTTTGGAATTTATAAATTATCAAAGGATTATTATTCTTTTGAAAAGGGAGTACAATTATCTATCGATAATCAACTCATTTAAAAGAAGTAACATGCTCAACAAGATACTGATATTAACAATAAACGGGTCAATAGTTTAAAAAATGAAAAACCCAATCCCCAAAAGAGCACAACGCCGCCACCATCTAACCCGCATGAAAAAACGCGCCGCATGGATCTCAATAAAAATTTGGGGCTATGAGGAAAATGTGCTGGAAAAATCATCGCTGTGGGGGAGATTCGCGAATCGCCCCTACAGCGATTCGCCCCCACAGAATGATGCGGCAATCCCCTGGGATATTTACTAATGAAAATAAATAATCAAAACGCAAATCTACAAACACCGAACCCATGAAATACAATCCCAAAATTCACCATCGGCGTTCCATCCGGTTAAAGGGATATGATTATACCCGGGATGGGTATTATTTTATCACATTGTGCGAACAAAACCGGGAACATTTATTTGGGGAAATTGCCCGTGGGGTTATGCGCCGGAATCATTTCGGAGATATTGTTGCCGATTGTTGGCAATGGTTGGCGGAACAATATCCGTATGTGGTTTTGGATGAATGGGTGGTAATGCCCAATCATCATCATGGGATTTTGGTTTTAACGGGTGAAACGGGTATGGGCGGTGAATCGCGATTGGGTTTGGACGGTTCCCAAACCGCCCCGGGGGCGGTAAAACGAAAACCATTGGGACGGTTAATCGGCGCATTCAAAACGATTTCCACCAAACGGGTTAATGAAATCCGAAAAACACCGGGCGCAAAATTATGGCAACGCGATTTTTACGAACATATTATCCGCAACGAATCGGATTTAAATCGCATTCGCCAATATATCCGCAATAATCCTATGAATTGGCAATCGGATTCGTTATTTCCAAAATAATCGTTCAATAAATTATGAAACCAACCAACAAAAGAGCACAACGCCGCCACCACCTAACCCGAATGAAAAAACGCGCAGAGCGGATTTCCAAGCAAATTTGGGGCTATGAGGAAAATGTGCTGGAGAAATCATACAATCACCTCAAACAATGCTCCTGCCGGATGTGCGGCAATCCCCGGAAATATTGGGGAAGCAAAACCAAACAGGAAATAATGGTTGAGCGGGGAGATTTATAGTGAGCATCACCGGAACGCACATCAATTACTATCACGTTTGCCAACGCAAGCTGTGGCTGTTTGCCAACAATATCCAAATGGAGCACACTTCGGAACTGGTGGCGGAAGGTAAGCTGATCCACGAGAGCACCTATCCCCAACGGGCGGCCAAATACACGGAGATCGAGCTGGACGGCGTGAAGATTGATTTTTATGACGCCAAAAACAAGGTGGTGCATGAGATCAAAAAATCCAACAAGGTGGAGGAGGCCCATCGCTGGCAGACCAAATATTACCTCTATGTGCTGAAACAAAACGGCGTGGAAGGCGCTACCGGCATTTTGGAATATCCCAGGCTGCGGCAGACGGAGAAAATTGAACTAACCGCCGCGGATATTGAACGTTTGGAAATCACCAAAACACAAATTCAACAAATCATAAATTCAGAGAAATGCCCGGAACGGATTAAAAAGACGTTGTGCCGGAATTGTTCGTATCACGACTTTTGTTGGGTGGGGGAGTGATTGGGTGATTTTGTGATTGGGTGATTTTGTGATTGGGTGATTTTGTGATTTTGTGATTGATAATAATGGGAAAAAAATGGATTCTATACAGAAAACGGAACAATTAGGATTGGAGATGCAATGGATTCTATTGAGAACGCCGGATCGCACCTATGTTTTTGTGCCGGAAAGCGATTGGAGATGCAATGGATTCTATTGAGAAAGCGGAACGATTACGGGGACGCACAAAACAGTTTTCGTTGCGGGTGATTCATTTGTATCAGCATTTGCCCGGCTCTGACGAGGCGCGAATTATTGGTAAACAGTTGTTGCGATCGGCGACCTCTGTCGCGGCAAATTACCGGGCTGCGTGCCGGGCACGATCGGATCGGGAGTTTTACGCAAAAATGTGCATTGTCGTTGAAGAAGCTGACGAGACAGAATTTTGGATAGATTTATTGCGAGACGCCGGTATTGTTAAATCGGAACGATTGATCAATTTGCATCAGGAAGCAATGGAAATACTCAAAATTATGTCTAAATCCCGAAAAACCGCGAAAGAAAATTTCCACAACACAAAATAAATCACTAAATCACTAAATCACTAAATCACTAAATCACCCAATCTCAATCTGCCATGCAAAAAACCTACTATCTCTTTAATGCCGGACGGTTAAGCCGGAAGGATAATACGCTGAAATTTGTGGCTGTGAATGAAGCGGGTCACGAGCAAAAGCCCAAATACCTGCCGATTGAGGGGGTGTCGGATCTGTATGTTTTTGGGGCTTTGGATGTTAATAGCGCGTTGTTGAATTTTTTGGGACAGCAACAGGTGGCGTTGCATTTTTTTGATCATTATGAGAATTATACCGGGTCGTATATGCCTCGCGAATATTTATTGGCCGGGAAGATGCAAATTCAACAAACCAAACATTATCTGAGTTCGCGCAAGCGCCTGGAAATCGCCAAAAAGTTAGTAGATGGGGCGTCTTTTAATATTGTGAAAAACTTGCGGTATTATTACAATCGCGACAAAGATTTAGCGGCGGAAATTGCGGCGATTGAGGGCCTGCGGGAAAAAATTGAGCCCTGTGAAGATATTTCGGAATTGATGGGCATGGAGGGTAATATCCGCCAGATTTATTATGGCGCTTTTGATATCATCCTGAAAAATATGCAAATGGAGAAACGAAGCAAGCAGCCGCCAAAAAACGAGGTGAATGCGCTCATTTCTTTTGGGAATATGATGTGTTACTCATCGTGTTTGCGAATGATTCATCACACCCAGCTTAACCCGACCATCAGCTTTTTACATGAACCGGGCGCGCGACGATATTCCCTGGCATTAGATATTGCCGAAATTTTTAAACCGATACTGGTGGACCGGGTTATTTTTAAGGTGATTAATAAGGGCGAAATCCGGGAGAAAGATTTTTCTAAAGCGATGAATCGCTGCCTTTTGAAAGAAGGGGGTAAGAAAACGTTTATCAGGACTTATGAGGAACGGCTGCATGATACGATTCGGCACCGGACACTTAAAAAGCATGTGAGTTATAAACATTTAATCAAACTGGAGTGCTATAAGCTGGGGAAGCATGTGCTGGGGATGGAAGGGTATCAGCCGTTTAAGGTGTGGTGGTGAACGTAGTTTCGAGTTATGAGTTCTTAGCCTCGAATTTCGAATGCAACGCCAACTTAAAATTCATAACTTACAATTCAAAATTTAACAACTAACCATGTATGTTATTTTAGTCTATGACGTTAACCAAAAACGCGTCGGGAAGATGCTCAAGCTCTGCCGGCGGTATTTGAATTGGATTCAAAATTCGGTTTTTGAAGGTGAAATTACAGACGTTAAGTTAAAGGAGCTGAAGCATAAGGCGATGAAGATTATGGATGTTGAAACGGACAGCTTAATCATTTTTAAAAGTCGGGATGAAAAGTGGTTGAAGAAAGAGATTGTGGGAAGAGATAAAAATCCATTGGATACTTTTTTATAGTTAGAGAATCCGACACCTGGCTTTAAAGTTGTCGATCCATGAAATTTTGCGATGTTGATCATTGACATTCTTCAAAGGGCGAACCGAAAATGATGGCAAGCCCTTTGAAAACCTGGATTTATCAGCCGTTGTCGATCCCCCGGTAGAATTATATGATTGCCGTTCGACGATCTTGGGGCACGAATTTTAAAAAAAATCTTTTGAATTTATTAAATTTAGCCCTATTTTTTAGTGTTTTTGAGCGGGGCTTTAATCGAACCATTGTGGAATTGAAATCAAAAATGGAGCCGGTGGGGAATGCTTCGTATGCGTGCTTTAATCGAACCATTGTGGAATTGAAATGTGTGGACGCGGTTCTAACAAGTCTTTTACTATTCGGCGCTTTAATCGAACCATTGTGGAATTGAAATTGCTTCCGGAGCAGTCTATTAAGACCGCCGCAAGCTGGCTTTAATCGAACCATTGTGGAATTGAAATCCTGCTGGGGATGCAGCAGGAAGGAGAAAAAAAATGGCTTTAATCGAACCATTGTGGAATTGAAATTTACAATCGAAAAAGCCCGCGAGTTGCTGGCGGGTGGCTTTAATCGAACCATTGTGGAATTG
>CAYVDX010000209.1:0-6558 GCA_964450485.1 uncultured Calditrichaceae bacterium | reverse complement strand
ACTGAGCGAGAGCCCAATTGCCACCAGAGCCCCTAACATGGAAACCACAATTACGGCAAAAATAACCGGCCCACGCCGATAAGGATGATATTTTTCCATTCTGGAAATTTGCCGGTAATAAATGCGCTTCACCACAGTTTTTTGGCGGATCATCAGAGAAATTCTATCATAGTCAACCAGCCTTCCCAACTGCAAAGTGCCGGTGCGATCATAAACCCGGAACCATTTACCAATATCCTGTCGGGAAAAAGTTTGATCAAACCGGTGATTTTCCGGCGTCCGCAGCTTTTGGTAAGATGAACAACTGTTGAGCAAAAACAGCCCGGCCAGGCAAATCACCAACTCGAATTTTGCGTTAAACGACATCGCGATCTCCTCGATTCGCACTCAATTCTTCCATGATTAGCGAATAATCCCAATCGTGAAAAGAACTGCTTTATCATCGAAGTCGTTAAACGTTGCCGAGTAAGCTAAATTCAATACAAGCTGAAAGTTATAAGTACGAAATGCCCGCACGCCGGTATTTGCGGTAAATTCAAATCCATCTTTTCGCTTTTCTTCTCCCGGGATGTATCTCTCGTTTTCATAATCATAATAACCGCTATCGAAAAACTCGTGATGTACCCAGTGAAATCCAAACGCGCCGCCGATATACGGGCTAAAATCGGTTTTACTCAACAGGCGCGCGCCGAAAATATTCACCGCGAATCCTTTACGAAGGCCTAACTGCAAGCCGATTTCGTAATCGTCAACTTCCGCGCCGAAACGCAAATCCATCGCGAATGAACGCCCTTTGTCATCATAGCCGTTCTGCGGATACAAATAGCCGAAGGAATACGCGGTAAAGCGACGCATGCTGCGCCGGCGGGGAATTTCCGTCTCTTTTTCGGTGATCAGCCCGACTTCCGCGGTTTTTTCCAGCGATTTGTGAGTGATGATGCTCGACGCCACCCGTTTCATCACCACGTCCAAATCCTCCACAAAGCTGGCGGTGGCTTTATCCAACAGCAAAATTTCCTGGCTCTCCACGTCGATCAGCATGTATTCAATGATCAGCTTTTCCCCCAGCGCCACCATCTTCCCTACGATGACTTGCTCTGCCTGCAACTGCTTTCCCAAATCCATCGCGCAGGGGGCTTCCGCGCAAATCGTTTCGCCCACAACTTGCCGCGTGGTTTCTTCGGAGATCAATTTAATCGTGGGCGCGCCGGTTAATTCGTGGCGAAGCAATGTTTCCGCGCTGTAAAGCGCCTGTTCATCCACGCCCACGGAAACAAACGGCAACAGCGCCGTTCCGCCCCGGGGGTTTGCCCACGCTAAACCTGAAATCAACAAGAATAGAATCAGTACATTTTTAATTCGTTTCGCTGACCGCATTTTTTCCTCCATGCTTTTTTATGTAATTTGCTTAAAATTGTATTCAATTTCAATATGATCTTTCCTTTACAAACGCAGCGCGACGTCCGCTAAAATTGGCGGCAGCACAAATGTTCCAAAAAATCCGGCGGGAATATCGCTCAAATAATAACCCGCCACACTCCCAACCGCGCTGCCGATCAGCACCCGTAAAAACCATTTTTCTTTTTTGATCTGCTTTTGCCGGTTTGCAAAACCGATCACGCTTCCCACGCCGCTGCCAATGCTTAACCCCATTCTTGTCGCCTGGACATCCCCAACGGGAATTTGATACACATCCGAACTGCCGTAAGCGCGTGACTTAGATGCAAAACCAAGTATTGCGCCCATGACGCCGAAAGCAACCGAACCGAGTAAACCGGATCTAACAAACGATGCGTGTAATTCATTCGGGTGGATTTGCCCTGTGTTTTGTGAATGCACACCAGCGATATTGCCCGGGTGCGTTTTAATTTTCTTTGAGGTCAAAATCGTTTTTCGAAATACGCGCTTGCGGGTTGAATCAACTCGCTGTGGTAAAGTCGGCGTTACAATTAGTGAGATAAACAAAGCTGTCAGCAGCATTTTTTTCACAATTCTCATCTCCGCTTTTATCATCACTTTAGAGCGAAAACCATGCCACTAATGCCTGACAAACATCTTCGCCAAACCGCGCAAAAAAGCCCGTTTTGAAGGCACGATTCAACATTCGACGACGCCATCTCGACAATTTTATCCCGGCTGCTCGGCAAATTTTCCGAATTCGACACAATCCGGGATGATAAGATTTGTATCCGTAAATATTTTGCATTTGTATAACTGCCTCAAATGATTACATTTACGATTTTACAATGAGAAGTCAATAACACTCAACCGGAGATATCGATATGCGAATGGGCCAATTATTTGCGGCGGCGCCGGTGGCGGCAGTCATACTTGTTGCAACGATTGCGATTAGCTGGTATGCGCTGAGCAAAAACCGCAGCCTGCTTTTCGATTGGACGCTGCACCCCTACAGCGTGGCGCACGAAGGCGCTTATTACCAACTGATCAGCAACGGCTTTGTGCACGGCAGTTTTATGCATCTATTCATCAATATGTATGTGTTTTACAGCTTCGCTTTTTATTTGGAAGGCTGGATGCTGGGGCACATCAATTTTGCGATTGTCTATTTCGGTTCGCTGCTCATCAGCTCGGTTATTTCCGTGCGGCGGCGAAAAGATCGCCCGGATTTTCGCAGCCTGGGCGCTTCCGGCGCGATTTCCGGTCTGCTGTTCAGCTTTATTTTATATAATCCCAATCTCACGCTGCTGCTGTTTTTTATCATTCCCATGCCGGCCTGGATGGCGGCGGTTATTTTTGTGGCCGGCAGCTATTACGCGGCAAAAAACAACTATTTGCCCGGCATCGATCACGAAGCGCATCTCTGGGGCGCGATTGCCGGCGCGGCGTTGACGATTGTTCTCGATCCCGCGGCCGTGTCAATCTTTTTTACGAAACTGTTGGGATAAGGAAGAGCGAAGGGGGAAGAGGGAAGGGCGATGGGCGAAGCGGGAAATTTGAAAGAAATTCCGATTACAACACTGTCGCACGTTAAAACTCAAACACTTTAAGCCCGTTTCAACCGACTGAGAATTTTATGGCGATTGCGAAATTTATCCACCTGGCGACGCAGTTGTTTGCAGGTGGAACGGACAAATTTCTCCCAATCCGCTTGGGGAATGTTCCGCAATTTTTCGATGGACGTTTCGCCAATTAACTCAATGCGTTCCACGGTTTTTTCCAGATCGCGGCGGATGAAAAAAGAACCAAGTTTCTCACAACGTTCCAGCGCAAGCGCCATTTCCTGACGAATTTTTTCAGCAGCATGTTCGTATCCGTCCGGCATATTTTCGTCAAAGGTGAAGGTTGTATCGTTTTTTTGCGGCGCGGAAATTTCTTTAAAATTTAACAGGGCTAATAAATCCTGCCCGTCATTTTCAGGCGCTTCCTCTGTAAAATTCGTAGAATGCGCTTCTGTTGCGGTTGTCTGGTCAGCAGTAGCCCCGTCGTCAATCCATGCGCTTGAATTTTGCTCGATTTTCTCCAATAAATTTAGGGTTTCCGGAGGCAGGTTCTCGGATTTTTCTTCCGCTGCATCCATTTGCCCAGCACCCTCATCTTCGATATTTTCAGAAAATTCATCCGGTATTTCCGCCGCAGCATCCGACGATTCGTTTTCTTCGGAAAGAATATCATCCGGCTCATCGGGCACATCGGGCAAATTTTTGCTGATATTACTCAACAAATCGACAATCTCCGGGTCCGCGGCAGATTGATCCGTCATCGGCGCGGTTTCAATCGCGTCCGCTTCTTCAGCCTCGCTCTCCGGCGAATCGACGCCGCCATCATCGTCCGCGGCAAGCGAATCTGTTTCATCCAACGCTTCTGCCGTCGGCTGGAAAATATCCGCATCATTATCTTCAGGGCGCTCATCGGTTTCAGAAATGTCATCGGCGGGAGCTGCCAAATCACCTGATTCCTCGCCGGCAACCGGCGCCTCTTCGGGAATATTTTCCGGGGAAGCGGTTGTAAACGCCGTTGCCGGCGCAAAAATAAAGCTGGCGTTTCCCGGCGCATTCGGCTCATTCAGGATGTCTGTTTCCAGGTCAATGGGATGATGCCGGATGATATTTGAGAGATCAATCGGCAAATCAATCTCCGCTTCGTCAGGCTCAGGCGGCGTTGTTTTTTCGAGAATTAACGGTTGCGAAATTTCGGCGTCAGCCGGGCCGACATTTTCAGCTTCGCACCAAATTTCCGGCGTTTCAGCGGGCTTATCAGCGCTTATTTCCGTCGTCTCATTTTCAAGTTCGACAACTGGCGATGCGTCACTCAATTCGTCATTTTTAATATCCGTTGATTCGAATGCCGCCGCCGTGTTTACCGGCGCAATCGTCGTTTCGCCTGTTGCATCTCCGGCGGATTCAATCTCGCTGAATGCGTCTTGATTTACATCTGTATCAGCCGGCAGCGCATCGTTGGTCTCAGCAGCCTCACCATCGCCAGAGACAGGAGCCGGATCATTCTCATTCACATCCTGGTTTTCTTCCAACATTTTCGCCAGCGAAATCTCATTCGGTTCTTCCGCGGCGGAATGATCCGGTACGCTTTCAGCCGCTTTTCCATTGCGATTCACCGGATGTTGATCGAGCAGCGTCTCAATATGCGAATTGGCAACAAGATCCGGTTCCACGCGAATTTGCCAATAATATTCCGGGAATTCCTTGATCAACGTTTCGAGATAATTTGCAGCTTTTTGATGTTCGCCCGCCAATGTCAGGTAGCGGGCCAGGTCAAACCGAATTTGCGGCGTTTGATCGCGATCCAGCATGTATGCTTCATAGGCAGCTTGAACAGCCGCATCGTATTTGTTTAAATCACGACGGGTTTCCGCCAAATGGCGCAGCGCAAACACTGTAAAATAGGGATCCTGTTCAAGCGCGTGCTGCACAGCCTGCTCAAAATGTTGCTCCGCCTTTACCGGGTTGCGAAAGAAAAAGTTGCAAAGCCAGGCATAATTAAAATGTGCTTTGTAATTTTGCGTGTCTAAGTGAAAGGCTTTATCTAATTGTTTAAATGCTGCAATCAGCAGCCATTTGCCAAGCTCCTTGTCGCCGACGAGCGCTTCGCGAACATCGCGCAGGGCTTGCCCGACCAACTCCTTTGAAACAACCGCTTCCGAAGAAACCCGGGGTGATTTAAAAGTATCAACCGGATCATCGCCGTTGCCGGATTTTTGTACCGGCGCGTTTAAATGCATTGCAACATCGATGGGAATTTCAAAATCAGACGACGCGTTCCGACGATTTCCGTTTGCCGGATTTTTCAGAAACTGCTTACGAACACTGTTTACATTTGCCTGAATGCCGTCCCAAATGATGGCCTGCATTTCTTCAACGTTGCGCTTGTTAAGCATTAGCAGGTATTCATGATTAATCCGGCGGAACACTTCTCGTTTCTCCGGCGACAAAAAATCCACCAACGCGCCAAATTCGTATAAATATGCTTTCAATTCCATTGAACCATTTCCTTCCCTGCCGCTTTATCCTTGAAAGTGAGATAAATGGACGGAAATAACTGCACAGATTACATTAAAGCAGTAAAATTGGACCTCGAGTATGAATACACATTTTTTACATCATTCAGTAAAATATCACCATAAAATACAATTTTTTGAGTGAGAATTGCCACAACTATCTTTATCGTTTTTTTATTCGTGAACAGTTTTGCAAAATCATGGCCTTGCGATTTCTGTCATTTATGGGTAAACTCTTTGCCGGATGCCGTCCCGATAACGACATCCCGATCCGTCGGGATAAATCGGGATCATTCCTTCCGGGAATTGAGATGCCGGGATGCCGGATAAGGCGTGCAGACTTTAGCCTGCTAACCCGGATACTTGTTAAATTTTATCAAATAACGCGCACAGCGCAAATTAATCCGTGAAGCACAAACCCGGACTTGCCATGGAAACAACATTACTCTACTGGATTGCTTTTTTACTCTACAGTTTCATCGTCATCGGCGTTGGATTTTACATTTGGCGGCGGGATAAAAAACACGCGTCAGCCTTTGAAACCGCCGATTATTGGTCCGCGGAGAAGAACCTCTCCGGCTGGGCCAGCGGCTTTTCCATTTCCGCCAGCATGATGTCCATTAGCTGGTCGTGCGTGTACGGCGTGCAACTGTTTTACTGGTACGGCATCGGCGCGGCCTGGCTGCTGATTATCCCCTGGCTGATCACCATGGCAGGGTTTTATTTTTTCGCCCCGACATTTCGCAAATTACAAGCGTTTTCCCAGCCGGAACTGTTGGAAAAACGCTTTGGTTCCCGCAGTCGGCAGCTTTTGGCGCCGGCGCTGATTTTCGTTTTTATCGTATGGGGCGGCGCGGAAATTTACGCGGCCGGCATCACCATTGCGCCGTTTTTAGGCATTTCCGTGCCGGCGGCATTGTTGCTCATCGCGCTGGTGGTAGCCATTTACAGCTACACCGGCGGGTTCGCCGCGGTCGTATCCACCGATAAAATCCAGTTTACCCTGGTTGCCGGTTTTATTGCGATTATGGCTGCCATTGGCCTAACCGCTGTTGTTAAAAATAATGCCGCCGGGCGAATGTTCG
>CAYVDX010000208.1:4797-6565 GCA_964450485.1 uncultured Calditrichaceae bacterium | reverse complement strand
TGAGGGCTTGAAAAATATCAGCCGTCCCATTGAAGGCAAAACGGAAATTGCACAGGTCGGCTCTATTTCAGCAAATAATGACGCGGCCATCGGTGAGCTCATTGCTGACGCCATGGAAAAAGTCGGCAAAGACGGCGTCATCACGGTTGAAGAAGCAAAGTCCACGGATACCGCCCTGGAGGTGGTTGAAGGGATGCAGTTTGACCGCGGTTATCTCTCTCCCTATTTTGTAACCGATCCGGAAAACATGGAAGCGGTGTTGGAAGACGCTTTAATTCTGATCCATGACAAAAAGATTTCCAACATGAAAGACCTGCTGCCGATCCTGGAAAAAGCGGCGCAAACCGGCAAGCCTTTGCTGTTGGTGGCCGAAGATATTGAAGGAGAAGCCCTGGCGACGTTGGTGGTCAACAAACTGCGTGGAACCTTAAAAGTTGCAGCCGTCAAAGCGCCGGGTTTTGGTGATCGCCGCAAAGCCATGTTGGAAGATTTGGCGATTTTGACCGGCGGCCGGGTCATCAGCGAAGAAACCGGTTTCAAACTGGAAAACGCGGTATTAACCGACATGGGACAGGCCAAGCGCGTGGTGATCGATAAAGATAACACCACCATCGTCGAAGGCGCCGGAAACTCCGGCGATATTCAGGGCCGCATCGGGCAAATTCGCAAACAAATCGAAAACACAACCTCGGATTATGATCGCGAAAAGCTGCAAGAACGTTTGGCGAAGCTGGCCGGCGGTGTGGCTGTTTTGAAAATCGGCGCGGCATCGGAAGTTGAAATGAAAGAAAAGAAAGCCCGCGTGGAAGATGCGCTACATGCGACCCGCGCCGCGGTGGAAGAAGGCATCGTTCCCGGCGGCGGCGTGGCATTGCTGCGCACCCTGCCCAACGTAGAAAAACTGAAGTTTGATGACGACCGCCAAATTGGCGTGAACATTATCCGCCGTTCCCTGGAAGAGCCGATTCGTCAAATCGTTCACAATGCCGGTCTCGAGGGTGCTGTGATCGTTCAAAAAGTGAAAGCGGGAAACACAAACTTTGGTTTCAATGCCTCAACCGAGCAGTATGAAGATGATATGCTGAAATCTGGTATCATCGATCCGACCAAAGTAACCCGCACAGCCATTGAGAATGCAAGTTCTGTTGCCGGCTTGTTGTTGATGACCGAAGCGGTTATTTCCGATCTCCCTGAAAAAGAAGAACCGATGCCAGCCGGTGCGCCAGGCATGGGCGGCATGGGCGGTATGGGCGGCATGTATTAAAATTGCCCAGGTCGTTTTACATTTTAAAAAGGCTCTCATTTTGAGAGCCTTTTTTGTTTGACAGCGGAATGATCGAGTTTATGCTTGATTTTAAAGCGATTTTGTCGGATTATTGATTGTTCCGCATGTGATCGAGGTGAAAATCGGTGTTGCCAAATAAATTTGTGACGGATCGTTTGTTTTGCATTGTCTGCCGGCTGGTAATTTTATTGACAATTTCCGGCATTGCGCAAACCCGTGAAGCGGCATCGCGGCCGTTTAACCCGTTCAATGTGCGAAATTTGCAATTTGACGTCTTCATTCCCGCGGCGCGGCCTTTAGCCATGGGTGGAAGCGCCATCGCCTTGCCGGATGACCCTTCATCCGCGACCATCAACCCGGCGGGGATTGCGCAGATTTCCCGACCGGCTATTTCCGCAACCACGCGCATAAATTTCCTGCAATTTTCTGAACCGGCCGTGGACATTACCGGCAGAAAAAATGATGTGGATGATCGCGACACTT
>CAYVDX010000208.1:0-4787 GCA_964450485.1 uncultured Calditrichaceae bacterium | reverse complement strand
CATCAGCGCCATCGCGGTCATCAAAGGCTTCCGGCTTTCCACGTTCCGCGAAAACGTTTATGACGCCCGCCTGTCCTTTGAAGCGCTTCAGCCATTGACCCTTCTTCCCGGTGAACGACCGGAAACAGTGCTGCAACAGAATTTCCCCTCCCGTCGGACGGCTTTGCGCACGCAAATTATCAGCAACGGGTTGAGCACGGCCACGCGAATTTCCCGGCGATTCAACCTGGGCATTTCTCTCCGGTTATTCCGGCTGGAGTATCGTTTGTCAGAACGGCAATATTTTGCAAATAACTGGAATTTCTCTGCGGAAAACGCGCAGCCGGTCAGCCGATTATCAGCGGACAATCTCTATTTTCTCCAAACCATCGATGATCGCAAAACCCGGCTGGGATTTACGCTCGGTTTTTTAGGACGCTTGTCCGATCGTTTGGTGGTTGGCGCGGTTTATCATTTTCGACCGTCTTTTCGGCTTCACAGCCAGGTTTTTTTGCCGGAATATAAAATCACAACCGGCGATTCAACCATTGTTTTCCCCACGCAGCCGGAAGGAAACAGCGCCTTTAAATTCAATTTACCCGATACCTGGGGCGTGGGTCTGGCATACAAATACCGCGGCCGGATGAATGTTGCCCTGGATGTGCTGCGCGTTCGCAATTCGGAAATGATCAATTTGGACAATGACATTGTCCTGGGCGTGGTTGATTTTCGCAATCTCATTCAGGATGATGTGAACGGCCGCGATCCCGACGGGCAGCGGGACATCACCATGAAAGATCAGTGGGAATTTCACGCCGGTTTGGAATACCTGGTCAAGCTGCTGACCCGGCGCAAACGCTTTCCCATGCGAATCGGCTACTATTTCAAACCCGGCGGCTTGCTTTATGCGCAAAATACGCCGCCAAAACTGCAAATGGCGTTTCCCAAATCCAAAACGGTTCACCACCTTACCGGGGGGGTGGGAATTTTTTGGAGCGATCAGCTCCGCCTCGACGGCGCGCTCGATATTTCTTCGCAGGGTTTTGTGCTGATGGGATCATCGGCGTTTACGTTTTGATGGTTTTATATCGCCTGTAATGAGTGAAGCAGCGCAGGCGCGAATACAAACGCCTGTGTACCCTTCCCGGTTGATGCGCCAAAAAAATCTAACGCTTAAAAATTTTATTGAGTATATTAGACTCAACATAAATAAGGAGGTAGTTGTGTAGCAAGCGTTATGAAAGCCGTTGAAACGGCTGCAAAACATTCAGTTCTCTTATTAACACCGGGTTTAAACCCGGTGTCAATGAGAAAAAAATCGAGCTAAAACAACCGTTTCAACGGTTTCTATATCCATAGCTACACAAATACATAAGGAGAAAAAGGATGACGGCGCTTTTATCTCAAGCCTTTGAAAAAGCCTCGGTTTTGCCGGAAGATGTACAAGAACAGCTCGCAAAAATGCTTTTTGAATATATTGAACAAGAAGCGAAGTGGGATGAAACGCTTCGGAATACTCAGGAGCAGTTAGGAAAATTGGCAGACAAAGCTTTGGAAGCTTACAAAGCCGGACGAACAAGAGCGTTAGATATTGATGAATTATGAAATCAATTTTAACCGAAGACTTTATCAAATGTTTTCGAAAATTACCCGTAGAGATCCAACATTTAGCCCGAAAAAACTATCAACTCTGGAAATCAAATCCAAATCATCCAAGCCTTGAATTTAAGAAAGTCCATCGCATTAAATCCGTATATTCCGTAAGGATCGGTATTGGATGGCGGGTTTTAGGCAACAAACAAAAAGATTTCATCCTCTGGTTTTGGATTGGTTTACATGAGGATTATACCAAATAATCAAACGATTATGACAATCTTCAACGCCATCCGAAAAAGATTTATTTTTCCCTCGGCATTTTATCCCGCTTTCTCATCAAATACCTTACGATTTTTTATTCTTCATTTTTCATTCTTCATTTTTACTTTCGCGTTGCAGGCGCAACCCCAATGGTATGATTATTACGCCGACGCACGGGAAGCTGTGTCCAAGGCGCAGTGGGAAACCGCGATTGGCAAATTGAATCGCGCGCTGAAACTGAAAGCCAATCCCCAGCCGGAAGTGGAGACATACGCGCTGAAATTTGTCGATTATCTGCCGTATTTCTGGCGCGGCGTGGCCCATTTAAATTTGGGAGAAATTGCCAAGGCGCGAGATGATTTTGCCGCCGCTGACCAATGGAATGCGGCGAATAGAACGCGCTTTTCAAAACGGCTGAAACGCTATCGCGCGGTCGTGGAACGGCTGGCGAACGATGCGGATTCGCTCGCCGTGTTGAAAAAGAAAATCGACGATTTCCGCGAACAAAACGATGTCTCCGCCGCGACAATTTCGCACCTCGATGAATTGGCGCGGGCGTTGGAAAAATCCGACTTTGCCGCCGCGCGGCGCATTGTTGCGGAAATCCGCCGGGAATTGCCGGCCTGGCCGCAGGCTGCCCGTTGGGAACGCGCCATCCGCCGATTGCAAACGAATGAAAATAACGCCAATCAACCGGGCGTTCGCGCGTTGGATGCGCAATTTGAAACCGGCCTGACCCAATTTTTAGCGGGAAATTTTGCCGAGGCGCTCAATCAGTTTTTACAAATAGAAGCACAATCCCCCGGCTATCGCCACGCCGGCGACTGGATTCGCAAAACCCGCGCGGAAATGCAGCGGCTCGGGCAAAAACCGGACACCCTTTTGCAAACCATCGTGCGACGCGATACGATCACGGTTGCGCCGGTCATTGCCTTTAGCGCGGAAACCGCCGAAACCCGCGGCTCGACGGTTCGTCTCAGCGGATTCGCCCGCGACGACCAGGGCATTTCGCATTTGGAATTTACTCTGAATGGCAAACCGTTTGTGGATGAAAACGGGGCAATCGTGCAAATCACCCCGCCGTCTCCGCAAGCGGCGCGCGGGTTCAGCTTCGCCATTGAATTGCCGCTTCAGCCGGGCGAAAATCAAGTCGTGGCAATTGCCCGGGACGTCGATAATTTACCGCACCGCGCCACCTTTCCGCTGCGCATTACCCGGAAGCCGCCGCTGTATCGCGAGCCGCTGTTTTTGGCGGGTTTGGGCGTTATTTTGCTGCTGGGTATCGGCGCGTTTGCTGCCAATATTTTGATCAAGCGGCGAATTGCCTTTGTCAATCGCTATAATCCCTACATCGCCGGCGCGCCGGTGCGCAACGAAAAAATGTTTTTCGGGCGGGAAGCGCTTTTGCGCCGCATCGTGAATACCTTGCACAACAATAGCTTGATGCTGCACGGACCGCGGCGCATCGGCAAAACATCGCTGCTGCATCAGCTCAAAAAACGGCTTGAGCAGGAGAAAGATCGCCAATATTTTTACGCGCCGGTTTACATTGATTTGCAGGGAACGCCGGAAGCGCGCTTTTTTGCCGTGATGATGCACGACATCGCCGAAGGGTGCGAGCCGTATTTCACAAAAAAAATCACCCTCCGAATTTCCGAAAAAACAGACGTTTACAGCGCCCGCGATTTCAGCGCCGACCTAAAAAAAATACTCGAACACCTGAACACGCAGAGCACTAAAACGCTAAAATTAGTGCTTTTAATCGACGAAGTTGACGAACTGAACAACTACAGCGCGCGCACCAATCAAAAGCTGCGCGGCATTTTTATGAAAACATTTGCCGAAAACCTGGTGGCCGTGATGGCCGGCAGCCACATTCGCAAACGCTGGGAAAGCGAAGGCAGCCCGTGGTATAATTTTTTTGAAGAAATCGGTGTGGAAGGCATTGACCGGCAAGCCGCGGAAGCGCTGATTCGCCAGCCGGTAAAGGGCATTTTCTTTTATGATGACGCCGCCGTGCAGCGCATTTTGGAAATCAGCGAACTGATTCCCTATCGCATCCAAAAAATCTGCGTGAACGTCGTCAGCCGGGTCATCGAACAAAAACGCCGGCGGATTGGTGTTGACGATGTGGATCGCGTTTGCCCGGATATTTTTGAGGAAGCGAATATTGCCGAAGGAATGTTGATTGATAATTGACAGATATTGTCTGTATTTTAATGATCGTCGTAATGCCCGCCAATCGCATAAACATAGATGTTCTTGTCATCAAATTTATAAACGATTCGATCTTTTTGAGTTAATCTGCGCGCCCAGTACCCCGTAAGATCATGACGCAATTTCTCAGGCTTACCAATACCTTCAGTGGGATTTCCACGCATCATTTCTTTACAGATTTTTACACGTTTTTTATGCGCGGTTTTATCACTTTGTCGTAATTTTTCATACGCTGAAAATGACTGACTGTTAAACACGATCGATCTCATCTAACACCTCTTGCGGCGCGGGAAATCCTTTGCCTTCTTCAAAAAGTTTTTTGGATGCTTCAATTTGCCGCATGAATTCCGGGTTGCTCATAATATATTCCGTCTCATCCATCACCGGCTGAAACGGCAGCCCGCGTTTGATGATGATCATTCGGTAAAACATGTTGATTGCCTGGGAGCGCGTCATGCCCAGCATTTTTAAAATAGATTCCGCGGCGTCCTGCACCTCGGGATCGATGCGTGTGGTGATCACTTTACTTGCCATTTTATTCACCTGAAGTTTATTTTAGCAAAAATTTGTATTACATTGTGTGTCAAATGTATAATAAATTGCAGCAATTTGCAAGTGTAACGTTGCGCGTAAAAAGTGATACGTAAATCGTGAAAAAAACATAGAATTATGCAATCACGCAATCACGCAATCACGCAATCACGCAATCACGCAATCACGCAATCACGCAATCA
>CAYVDX010000207.1:0-6567 GCA_964450485.1 uncultured Calditrichaceae bacterium | reverse complement strand
TGCGCTGCCTGCTCCTCAACGGACATGTTTTTGTGAATGATTCCAATGCCGCCTTCCCGGGCAATGGCAATGGCCATTTTGTACTCGGTAACCGTATCCATTGCCGCTGATAATAGTGGCACATTCAACACCATTTTCGGCGTTAGCTTTGTTTGTAATATGGCGTTTTTCGGCAAAACGGAAGATTTTGCCGGCAATAGCAAGACATCATCAAATGTCAGCCCTTCAGATACAATTTTTTCCATCAGATCCTCCTTTTGCAAAGCCCCAATTTAATGGTTTCCGCGTTGATGGCAAAAAGAAATTGAAAAACATGTTAAATCTTGGCACTGGTTCGCTCCTTTTATACTCATTAGGGGAAAAGGCTTGAGCTTTTTGGAGACGCCCGCATACACAGAGCCTGCCCCGGCATTCCGGGAAGTGACCGCTAAGCGTATGTTTTTTCTGTCATTCCCCGACGTTTCGGGCAAGCTCTGCCTATGCGGGAATCCCCAATCAACCATAAAAAAACTGCTTTTAACCCATAACAAACGGTTCGACAATGATCATTGAAAAAACATTTTCACTGTTTTTCTTCCGGGTTTGCAGTTTTGCAAAATTCTTTTATATTTGTCACGTATCTTGTGGAATAACAGTTAAAAGAAACGGTTCTCTGACAAATTCTATGAAACCGTCGGACGGATTTTGGCATGACAAAATTAACTTGCATTTCCCCGGTTGACGGCTCGATTTACCTTGAGCGAGCCGCTGCAACGGCAAGGGAGATCGAACAGACCCTGGCGCGGGCAACCTCCGCGCAACAAAGCTGGAAGGAAACCGCCATTGCCGAGCGGGTGCAAATTTGTACCAGCGCAGTCAATTTTTTGCTCAACAAAGCGGACAAATTCGCCCGGGAATTGACCTGGCAGATGGGTCGTCCCCTGCGATACACGCCAAGCGAAATTACCGGTGGGTTTCAGGAACGGGCGCGTTACATGATTGGCATTGCCGAAACCGCGCTCCGCGATGTGCCGGCGGCGGAAATGGAAGGATTCACCCGTTTTATCCGCCGTGAGCCATTGGGCGTAGTGCTGACGATCGCACCCTGGAATTACCCCTACCTCACGTCGGTTAATTCCATTATTCCCGCGATCATGGCCGGCAATACGGTGATTTTGAAACACGCGCAACAAACCTTATTGGTTGCGGAGCGTTACGCTGAAGCGTTTGCCGAAGCCGGGCTGCCCGAAGGCGTTTTTCAGTATTTGCATCTCTCCCACGCCGATGTGGACAAAGTGATCCGCGATCGGCGCGTCGATTTTGTGGTGTTCACCGGCTCGGTGAAAGGCGGGCATGCAATTCAAAAGGCGGCAGCCGCGCGATTTATCGGCGCAACCCTTGAACTGGGCGGTAAAGACCCGGCATACATCCGCGCTGACGCCAATCTCGATCACGCGATTGAAAACGTAGTGGACGGCGCGTTTTTTAATTCCGGACAATCCTGCTGCGGCATTGAACGGGTGTACGTGCATGAAGCTGTTTATAACGATTTTCTCGAAGGCGCGTCTGCGCTGGTGCGGCAATACAAATTGGGCAACCCGCTTGACCCGGAAACCACGCTCGGCCCGATGGTGCGCACCCGCAACGCCGAACTGGTGAGGAAACAGATCGCCGAAGCGCTGGAAAACGGCGCAAAGCCGTTGATTGACCCAGCCGATTTTCCGGAAAACACGCCCGGAACGCCCTATCTTGCCCCGCAAATTTTGATCGACGTAAATCACACCATGCGGGTGATGCGCGAAGAAACATTCGGCCCGGTGATGGGCGTGACGCCGGTGAAAAGCGACGCGGAAGCTGTCCGGCTGATGAACGACGGCGACTACGGGCTCACTGCTTCCGTTTGGACCACGGATGAAGCCGCCGCGCTTTCCATCGGCCAGCAGGTCAACACCGGCACCTGGTTTATGAATCGCTGCGATTATTTAGACCCGGCGTTGGCCTGGACCGGCATTAAAAATTCCGGACGAGGTTGCTCACTGTCCGCCCTCGGTTACGAAAGCCTGACCCGACCGAAGTCGTATCATTTGAGGATCAAAATTGAATAACTTTGGGGGTAGATTCGGTTTTACGTAAAATATTCTCTCATTTATTTCACCCCCCGGCGTTCCGGGGCAGGCGCCGGAACGCCGGGGGGTGAAATATTTGAAAGCAAAAATTACGTAAAATGAAATCTACACCCATAACTTTTGCCGCAGCTTGCCCCGGAACGCCGGGGGATTTACGCGGATATTCACTGATAAATATTCAAAACTTTTCAACCCCGGCTGTCCGGGGTAAATTCTTCAATTTTCATTAATAAACTTTCCGGAGGAAATATGAAACACGTATTTATGTTGATAATTTTGGCAACCACAACTGCATTTAGCCAGAATATTCCGTCAAAAGAAGATCAAATCGCAGGCGCGGTATTAGCTGCACCGCGTCAATTTCGGGCGGATGCAACCGTGCTTGGATACGACAAAGACGGCAATTTTGTCACATTGCGCGAAGGCACAAACAGCATGATTTGCCTTGCCGACGATCCCAATAAACCCGGTTTTAGCGCGGCGGCATATCACAAGGATTTGGAGCCGTTTATGGCGCGCGGCCGCCAACTTCGGGCCGAAGGTAAAACATCCGCGGAAAAATTTCAAATCCGCGAGGAAGAAGTGAAAAGCGGGAAACTGAAAATGCCGGAACACGGCGCAACCCTGCACATTTATTACAGCAAAAACGGGGAATACGACCCGCAAAGCGGCGCCGTGCCGGATGCAAAATATCGCGCCGTGGTTTACCTGCCCTGGGCTACCGCGGAAAGCACCGGGCTGCCCATCGAACCGGGCGTTCCCGGCGCTCCCTGGATTATGGACCCCGGCACCCACCGCGCGCATATTATGATTGTTCCCCCGGCGCAAATGCAGAGCGATCAATAAAAATATCCAACCACAAACGCTGGTGGTTTTAAAAAACACCAGCGTTTTAAAGCAAAAGTTGCATTCACAAATTTTCCCTATTATTTTGGATTAATTCCAAACATTGTGGAGGTGTGAAATGCAACGCAATCAACCTTATCCGACTAAATATTCCGGCTATTTATTACTGGCGCTGTTTGCCGCCTGCCCGATGCTGTTTGCCCAAAATATTATCACCATCTCAACTGAACCGTCGCCGGATCAATTTCATCGCTCAAACAGCAAGTATTTTTTCCACGAAAATGGCGGCATTGTCACCTGGCAGGATTACCGCGAGGGCGACGGACGCATTTACGCGCAAAAAATAGACGCGACAGGTCAATTAACCGGCGGGAATTTCCCCATCGAATCAGACGAAGACCTGGCATTTACCGGCAACGATGAATTCGCGGTGATTGGGCACAGATGGACGTCATCAATGTATTACCAGTGGTATGTGCCCTGGGCGCAGCGATACGGCCCTGCCGGCCCCATCGGCAATCGCGTTGAATATTCCTCGTTTACGGTTCCCTTCGATTACATCGGCTGCCCGGCTTTTGGCGTTGCCTTAAACCCGGTTCCGGGCGGTTTGCTGTTCACGGATGTTTTTATTGGTAAAATCCGCATGAGTTCTTTAGACGCTTCGCTGACAATCACGAACTCAGTGAATGATCAGCAACTACCATCCGCCGAAATTGAAGGCTTTGCCACCGCCACAACAACAGACGGCAGTTATGCCCTGTTTTGGTATGACTGGATAGACAATTATCCTGCTGTGCAGACAAATCTTTACGGCAAATTTTTTAACGCAAATAACGAAATCATCGCGGACAGCCTGCTCTTGGGTGATCGCCGGCAACTCTGTGATAACCAGATTGGCCAAGCCAGCATGACGGCGACAGCGATTAATGACTCGCTGTACCAGCTCTGTTTCGCCGCGCCGGACACACTGTGGTATTTAACCTGCCGCAAAGACGGGATTCTGCTGAATGAGGCGGATTTTATCGAAACACCGCGTTTGCCGGAAATCCCCCCGGATTTGGATTTAACCGACCAATCTATTCTTTTTACAACCGTTGAGAATGACAGTTTTTACGTTTTTTTCAATCGGCGATTCTCCCGGTATGTTAATCAGCAACATGAAGAATTCAACCAAATTACGGTGCAAAAATTTGCAGCAAACGGTTTACCCGCCGGCGTTCCCACGATCGTTTTAAAACCGTATTTTATAAATAAGAACGTCCGGCTTCACAGCAACCGTTTGCAATGGTCATTCCTGGTTGACAACGACATCTTCCTGGGAAATTTTGACACGCAATTAACCATCATTGACAGTGTGCAAGTCAACGAGGACAGTTCCGGGGCGAACCAGTATTTGCCATCGGCGATTCCCGCGCCAAACGGTCAGTTTTTAGTGAAATGGTTCGATGAAAAAGGACGAAAAGCCCGCATGGTTGACGCCGCCGGGAATTTGTTAGGCGATGAATTTGAACCGCCCTTTTCCGGGGGACAATTTTTTCCCGACGGTGAGGTGTTGAGCGCCTGGAGGAAAATCGACGGCAATGTTTATTCCGCCGGATATCGGATTTATGCACCCGATTGGACGCTCATCAACGAGCATGAATTGACCCGCCGCCAGGGCAATATCTTAAATGTGAAAATTTCCACCAGTGTGATCGATGCGAACACATTTATGGCGTTTTTGCAAGATTCCACGGAATTTCGCTTGCTTAAAATTTCTAAAACCGACGGTATTTTGTCGGATACCCTGGTTGCCACAGTCCCGAACCAGTATTATCAGCAATTTCGGATCACCGGCGACCGGGACAGCCTGTTTTGGCTGCTTTGGAAAAAAAACCGATGGGATTCCACGGCCCGGCTGCGCGGGTACGACCGTGATTTAAACCCGTTCAGCGATGTTCTGACCAGCAATTTAGACGTGCCCACGGCTCAATTTCTACCGGGCGGGCGCTACGGATATTTTAAACATGATGCTTCCGACACCACGCAGCAGGGCTATTTTTTTGTCGTAAAAGACGTCGGTTCGCCGCAAAACATCAACAGGGTTTTTATTGGCGGCGGCACAGTCAACCAACAGCTTCTTCAATATGATCAAAAACATTTCCTGCTAAAATGGCTAAAAGACAGCCAGGTATTTATCCAGGGATTTGACCGGGACGGGCAGCCGGAACAAGCGCCCTTTGTCTTTCCCACCGCGCCGACGCCATTTTGGAACAGTTACACAATTTATGTGAACAGCAATAACATTTTAACAATCTGGAGCGCCCTTTCCGCGCCCGGTCGCGGTTCCGACATCCAGGGATTTATCCTGCCGGTTTCGCAAGTCGTCGGTCTGGAGACGCTTTCAACACCCCCGCCGGTAGAGTTTTTGCTGAAACAGAATTATCCCAACCCTTTTAACCCGGCAACATCCATTGAATATGAAATTTCCCGAGCCGGACTTGTTCGGATAACGATTTACAATATTCTCGGTCAAAAAATTCGCACATTGGTTAATCAACACCAAGTAACCGGCAACTATCGCGTTCAATGGGACGGCAGTGGTGCAGTTGGCGTTTCTCAGGCTGCCAGCGGCATATATTTCTATGAATTACGGGTTGATGGGCGATTAATCGATCAAAAAAAGATGATTTTGCTGAAATAATGAAAAAATCCCGTAACAAATTCCCCGTCATCGGTCTGACCACCTACGGGCGAAACGCGGAAAACCGCTATCATTTACCGGCGGAATACGTCGCTTCGGTGCGTCGAGCCGGTGGTCTGCCCTGGCTGATTGCGCCGGGAGAACCGCAACTTGCGGAGATTCTCTCTCACCTCGACGCCATCATCTTTACCGGCGGCGGGGATATTGATCCGCAACGCTACGACGGCAAAATGCACGACGCCATCGATCGCATTGACGGGGAACGCGACGAAACCGAATTGCGGCTGATTGACAAGGTATTGGAGAGCGATCTGCCGACCCTGTGCATTTGCCGGGGCTTGCAATTGCTGAATGTTGCCCTGGGCGGCACATTAATTGAGCATTTGCCCGAAGAGATTCCGGAAACGGTTCCCCACCGCAAACCACCGCGATTGAGCACCACTCATCCGGTAATAATCGACCACGGTTCCCAATTAGCGAAGATTGCCGGGGCTCAAAAAACGGAAGGCGTATCCTGGCATCATCAGGCGATTCGAAAGGTGGCCGGCGGGTTAAAAGCAGTGGCGTTTGCCAACGACGGCATTATCGAAGCCGTGGAAATGCCCGGACGCCCAAACCTGCTTGCCGTGCAGTGGCACCCGGAAATGTCATCCGCCACAGATCCTCGGCAGCAGCGATTATTTAACTGGCTTGTCGAAAAAGCTGTATAATACCTCATTAAATATTTACCCGCGGCCCTGCTTGTTTTTATGCTGAGTTTTTTAACCCTTGACATCGCGAGCTGATATTTTTTACCAAAATTTCACAAAAGAGGTCTATTCTGATTAATTCATAAATACGTTTTTTGGCGGAATAATTAAGGGCAGAATGATTATTTTGTGTTTGTGTAGCTCTAACAGCTTTAGAAGCGCATCCACACTTTCGTACAGTCCA
>CAYVDX010000206.1:0-6607 GCA_964450485.1 uncultured Calditrichaceae bacterium | reverse complement strand
TTCCAAAAAACGGCTGCGGCCCCCGCGGTAAACGGGATACAGTATTTTGAAACCAATAAACAGCGGATCGCGGTAACGCCCGACGGCAACGCCCAAATAAGCGGAAGTTGTTTTTCCGCTATGATAGTCTCCATCCAATGATTTGGCCAGCGGTTTGCTCCGGCTGCTGTTTTGGCTTTGTATGTCAATTTTTCGCTGCAAAGCAATATTTACAATGCCATTCAGATAGTAATTTTTTTTGGATTTTCGCCCGATTTCAATCTCTGCAAAAAAACCGGTAAAACGATATTCGAGGTTTCGCTTTTCCCCGTTGCCAAAAGTTGCGCCATCCCGAATAATCGTTTGCCGCCAGCCGCCAATCACCGCATAATTTAATGCCTTGAAACGCCGGTACCCGATTTCTCCCCGGTAACCGAATGCCCCGTTGCCAATACCGCGTAGTTTTTGCGAAAGCCCGTCCGCATTAACGGAATTGTATGTTTGTTTAAATAAATCGAGATCATCCGACCGATAAAAAGCGCTGCTGAAGCTGCCGCCAAGAATTAAAAAATCCCGCGAATAAATGGGCACGGTTAAAATCAGGATCATCAAAATAAAACCAAAAAAGCGTCGCACTTGGCTAACCGGAATTTATTTATGGCAATGTTGTTATTATCAATAATATACGCTGCAAGCGGGCTTAATTCAATGGATTTTGATAAATAACGCCCGACCAAAGCCGGGCGTTGCAAATGGATTTTGATGGAGGAAATCTGTCGGTAGATTATATCAATTGTTCTAATTTTTTATCACCGCGCCGGTCAGCAGATTCACGGTAAATTGCTCGCCGCTGTTGGTGAGCGTAACAACGATTTCGTCATTTCCGGTGAATTCAGCCGTGTAGGGAATGCTGAAATCCTTGGTGAGATTTCCCGTGGAAGCAGTGCCGGCCGCGGCTCCGCTCAATTGTCCGGAAACGGGCACGTGATTCTCGCCGTTCAGCGGGATCACAACATTTTCCGCCAAAAAGTTGCTGTTCGCTTCAACATTCAACGCAACTCCGTTTTTTGAATAGACATAATGCGAGGTATCAACCCCGCTGCCGTGCAGCCGGATGTCACTTGCGGTAAACTGTTTCACCTGAAACGCGGCGGCGGCGGCCAGGCTGACCTGCCACTCGGCGTCGTTTTCCGAGGGCGATGGAAAGGTGTGATCTCCACTCATGCCAATGCCGCAGGTGACGCTGTCCACAACCCCGGGGAGAAATACCGGCACTTCGACATTATTGGAATAAAATGAAAACGATATGTCATAAGTTACCCAATCGCTCGTGAAGGATGTGTCCAGTTTTCCGAGGGAATAAAAAGAAGGATCGATTGAGCTGCCGGCGATTTGCAACAGGCTCATAATGCCCCCGGAAGCGTCGGCAAGACCCAATGAAACCAAATCCATTTGCTGTTGGTCGGTTAATTCGATGCCATCGGTGACCGAGCCTAAAATATTGTCCAAATTCTCTTCGCATCCAAAAAACAGACTTACGAGAAATACCAGCGAAACGAGTAAAATTACTTTTTTCATTACAAACTCCCTTTTGTTTGATAAAAGTTGGGTTGAATTATATCATTTGAAGTTTCAGGCAGGCTTTTAAATTTTGTGAAAAATAATGGCGCATCAACATCCCTGTTTTTTGACTGCTTCCGTTATCGGCCGGTTTAACAATGTCTTTAATATGCTGTTTAAAAATATCGACTTATCGTATCAGGATGTTATTTTTTTAGTGCGAAACGGTGAAGGGCGAAAGGGAAAATCGGAGATATCACCCTCTCGCCCCTTCGCCGCTTCACAGAGGTTACCGCCTCTTTAGTGTAAAAATTTTTTCCGGTCTCATTTTTCCTACCCCACGGCCCGTTTTTATTCGGCGTTTCACCCCAAAATCGACCCGTTTTATCCCTTGATATTCCGTTTCGCCCCAATTCGATTGCGGATTTTCGGGAAGGCGTTATCTTTATTCCGAGGCACACAAAACGATTGAAAAAAAAGGCGCCCCGCCCCCGTCTCTGTCTCCATACGGGGGTGGGGCAGCTAATTAAAGGCCTTTTCCTTATAGTAATTACTCAAGCGCCTGATTGATTTAAAAACCGCCGAAATCAAACTCAACTGATACACCAACAGTAGGAGGAGCGCGCATGACATAACGACACCACATCACACCTTATATAAAATCAAATTTCTGTTTAACACTTTTTTAGGAGGAACATAAAATGCGGTATAAGCTGCTGTTTATTTTTATGTTATTTTCACTAACCGGTTTTTTTTATGCGCAATCTGCGGGTAAAGTTATCGGTGTTGTTAAAGACAAATCCAGCGGAGAGCCCTTACCCGGCGTGAATGTTTTAATTGACGGCACCACGATGGGTGCAGCATCCGATGGGGATGGCTTTTTTGTTATTTTAAATGTGCCGGTTGGCGCGTACGATATACGGGCTAATTTTGTCGGTTACATCGACGTTGTCTTATCCGGCGTTCGCGTAAATGCCAATGTAACCACCGAGGCAAATTTCTTTATGGATGAAGCCGCGGTAGAAGGACAAGCGGTGGTGATTACAGCTGAAAAACCATTGGTGGAAAAGCACATTACCCAAACCGTCAACCTGGTTACTTCGGAAGATTTGGAAAACATTCCCATCCGGGGATTTGCCAATGTTGTCGCCACTCAAAACAGCGTGGTTTTGCAGGATGACGCCATCCATATTCGTGGCGGACGTAAAGATGAAGTCGGTTATTACATCGACGGCGCATCCTCGGTTGATCCAACCCGAAATGAGCAATTCCTTCATATTATCCAGGAAGCGGTGGAAGAATTTCAGGTGCTGGCCGGCGGATATACGGCTGAACTTGGCGGCGCCAATTCCGGCATTATCCGAACCGAGCTAAAAACCGGAAGTTCTAAGTATCACTTTTCAGCGGATTTCCAGACGGATAAATTCGCCGGGGAAGGGGAGCAGTTTTTAAACACCTACAGCTACCGGCATCACAACGCCGTCGCGACACTCAGCGGACCGCTGTTTAACAACAAAATCCGTTTTTTCCTGGCCGGAGAAAACGCCTTTAAGGGCGACCGTTCGGTGCGCTTCAGCAAAGGGTTTACGCTGACAAATCTCATTGATGACAACCCCAACAACCCGGACGTTGCCGCGGGTCATCCGGATACCGTGGCAAGCTATGCCTATCCGGACGGCTTCACGCCGCAGCGGGAAGAAGACCTTTGGGCGCTTCAGGGCACCCTTCTTTTTGATCTCCAGCCCTTGCAGCTTCGCTTGAGCGGATCCTACAGTGCGCGGGATCAGCAAATCAATTCCTTTTGGGAAACCCGCAACGGCAGTCATCCCGATACGCCGATGCTGAATGTGCTGAACGACCGGACGCTCGACAACACCCTGGATAATTTGCTGTTGACCGCCAAGCTTACCTACGTGCTTTCTCCAACCAGTTTTTTGGATGGCAGCGTTAGTTTTTTTGATTCCAAAAGAGACCGGGAAGATAGCTTTTTAGGCAATAACTGGCTGCAATGGTACGACAGCGCGGCCGTTGCTCAGGCAACCAACGGACAAGTTCAATATCTCAGCCGGTATCAACCCAAAGAAGATTATGAGTTCAACGGATTTTTCTTTGCCCGCAACGGCGATCCGCGCAATGCTTATTTGACAGAAGATCAAAACTATATCGGCGGCACCCTGAATTTCACCTCGCAGGCAAATCGAAACCACGAAATCAAATTGGGTGGTGATATTCGCCGCTACACCCTGCGCCGGTTTGCCATTGAGCCGGATGTCATTTCAACGCTTGGGACTTTTGGTGTTTCAGATATTCGCGACGTCCCCACAACCTCCTGGTTGAACGGCGGTCGCCCGGACAATTATGGCTATGATATTTATGGCAATCAAGTGGATGCTGATGCTTTTGACGAAGACGGTTTCCAAATTGCCGAGAAAGGCAAGAATCCGGTTATCGGAGCAGTTTATGTCCAGGATAAAATCGAATACAGTAATTTGATCATCAACGCCGGACTGCGTTATGATTATTTCGATTCCGACGGACAAACCCTGGTGGATCCGCTTTTCCCGGACATCGATCAAAACATCAAAAATTTGACTGAGGACGCCTGGAAAGATAAACCGGCTTTTCAATTTGTGAGTCCCCGCCTCGGTTTTTCATTTCCGGTCAATGAAAGAACGGTTTTTTACATGCAATACGGCAAGTTTGTGCAATTGCCGGAACTGGAAGCAAATTATGCCGGGATTGCCCAATACAACCGGGAAATCCTTTCCGGCGGACGCTCTTTTCAGGATCCCTCCGGTTTTGGGCTGGACCCGATCAGAACCACGTCGTATGAAATCGGCTTCCGGCAGCAGTTGGGCAGCGTTGCCGCGTTTGACGTTTCCGGGTTTTACCGGAACGTGCGCGGACAGCTTCAGATTGATAAAATCATTCCCGACCCGGCTTCGGGTGCATCGCCATACAACGTCATCGTCAATGGCGATTTTACCACCACCCGCGGGTTGGAGTTGAGCCTTACGCTGCGAAGAATCAAGCGTTTGCAAGCCCAGGCCAACTATACCCTGAATAGCGCTGAAGGCACCGGTTCCAGCCGAACCACAAATGTCGGCGCGCTGGAACGCGATACTGAAAGACCAAGCGTGATCAATCCCTTGGATTTTGAACAAGCGCATCGCGGTTCGGTTATTTTGGATTATCGTTTTGGCAATAACGACGGCGGATCGATTTTGCAGAACCTGGGATTAAACGGCCTTTTTACCTTTAACAGCGGGCATCCCTTTACCTTTGCAAAATCAGACGTCGGCCAGGCAAATGCGTATGACGCCGGCGTCAACTTTTTAGGCGATCCCCGTTCCCGGCGTGCCCTGGAATCCGTAAACAGTTCCACAACGCCCTGGAATTTTAATTTTGATCTGCGCCTCGATAAAACATTTGCCATTCAAAAAAGCCTGTCGGCGACCGTTTATGCGCGGGTGCTGAATGTTTTCAACATCAAAAACGTGTTGAATGTTTACCCAACCACCGGCAACGCTGAAGACGACGGCTTTGTTAATAATCTTAACGTTGCGCAACGCCAGGCCTTTTTTAACGATCTGGGCGAAGCCTGGCTGGAGCAATACAAAGCGATCAATATTGTCAACGGACAGGCGTATTGGGATTTGCTTTCCGGCGGCACGGCCGGCGGTCCCGGCGATCAGACAACTGCTGAATTGTTCGGGCATCCGCGGCAAATATTCTTTGGGATCAAATTCAATTATTAATCCGCCGCGGTGTTGAAGAAAACCAAAATTTAAGGAGTTACACATGAACAATCGACGAATCATTCTGTTTTCAGGCCTGATGTGGTTGTTTCTTGCCGGATTGATATTTGCAAAAGGGCCGGCGCAAAACAATCATGCCGCGCTGAACAAAACCAGCCAAATTGCCCCGATTCAAACCCTGATGAACCTCAGCAATTGGTCCTATTGGATGAAAAACGACGGACAATCCGGCACGTTTCCTTTCGGCAGCAATCCCGGCGGCATTTATCCACGCGGCACCGCCGGCGTAATTTTTCAGGACGGGCTGGTGTGGGGCGGCATCGTGAATAATCCCCGCGATGCCCAGGACGCCGGCGTCGGTCTGCGGGTTGGCGGACAAACCTTTTTTATCGGCACCGTGCCGGGTGTGATCACCACGCCGGGAACGCCCACCACCGCTCCGGTGGGCGCTGACGCCAATTCCAGCTTTATTTATCGTATCCGCCAGGATTGGCAAACGTTAGCTGTTGGACAGGCCACGGTGATCAACGATGCGGCGGAACTCAACAATATTTCCGCCTCGGATGTATCAGACGCTCAGCAACAAGCAGTAATCGATGAATATGCCTGGGCCTGGGAAAATTGGCCGATTAATCTCGGCGCGCCGTTTTATGATGTGAATGAAAACGGGCAATACGATCCGGGTTTTGAAACCGATCTCAACGGCGATGGAAAAATTACTGTTGGTGAACGCGAAGAGCCGGGAATTGCCGGGGCAGACCAGGTGATCTGGTTTGCCGCCAACGATCTCGATCGCGGCGCAACCACCGGCATGTACGGCTCGCCGCCCATCGGTTTGGAAATGCAGGTGACAGCCTGGTGTTACAATCAGCCCGGAGCAACGTTGGGGCAATTGTTTTTCAAGCGATTTAAATTTGTCAACAAATCCGGATTTCCCATTGATTCCATGTTTGTCTCGCAATGGTGCGACCCGGATGTTGGGAACTCCACTGACGATTTGGTGGGAACCGACATCAGCCGAAGCCTGGGGTTTGCCTACACCGGCAATTTAACCGACGACGATTTTGACGACTTCAATTTGCCGCCGGCGACCATGGGCTACGACTTTTTCCAGGGACCGCTGGTCAAAGGTAAAGCCGGACAGGATATCAACAATAACGGCGTTGATGACTCAGAAGACTTTGGCATTTTTGATCTTCGTCGAGTCGGCCCGGGATTTATCAATCTTCCCCAAACATCATTCGGTTTTTTTGGGGCAGGCCCACCCGCTCCCGACCCCGACGCTGGGGATTACAACGGCACTTTACAGT
>CAYVDX010000205.1:0-6631 GCA_964450485.1 uncultured Calditrichaceae bacterium | reverse complement strand
CTCATGAATATCTTTGACCCGGATAAGCAAACCGGTACAGGCGGCGAAGAGTGGAATATCGGTTCTTTCTACAAAGATTGGTGGGGCAGCCAATGGGGCCCGGACAAACGCATCCTGCGCCTCGCTGATCCGCCCAATAAAATCGCTATCTCTACCGGCGGCGCGGCAATCACTTTAGACGGCCAACTCAACGAATCGTTTTGGGCAAATGCAAACTCAGTTACCGTTGGAAAAAATTCAGCGAGCTCTTCCGGGGGATGGTACATGCAATGGGGAAAGCCCGGCAATGAATATACGGATCAAAGCCAGGCGGAAATTAAATTTGCCCACAATGGCACCGACCTTTACATCGGCGTAATGTCAAACGATTCATCCGTTTGTAAATGGTCGCCCGGCTGGGAAGCCGACGGCTTGTTTTTGTGGATGACATTTAAAGGTATTATACCGGATCCCGGCAGCCGCATGGAAATTAAAAACATGTATTTTGACGCCACGGAAGGCACCGGAGCTGTGTTTGAAGTAAACGGAAATGTGCCCACCGGCGGGGCAGAAGGGGCCTCTTATGAGCCGGCGGGAACCACAACTCACACGGAATCCAATGGTGCCGATGCCGGATATTCTCTGGAAGTAGTAGTTCACACCGACCTGTTTGGCTACAGCGATGGCGATACCGTAAAACTAAGCACCGTGATTTGGGATATGGATTACGCTTCGGCAGATGTATTCGATGACGCCACGCTTTCAGATTATGCGCCAAACTGGTGGGGCACCCAGTGGGTCGATCAAAATTTCGAAAAATTCTATCTCTACAGAGGTGTGATACTTTCGCCAATCACCGGCATCGACGACGAGCAACCCGGTTCTTTTGCCAAAGATTTCCAATTAGAACAAAATTATCCCAATCCGTTTAATCCTTCCACGACCATTCAATACACAGTTCCCGCCCTCAGCCGGGTGAAAATAGAAATTTTCGATATCCTGGGTAGCAAAATCACCACCCTGTTTGACGGAAAACAAGCCGCCGGAAACCACACGATCACCTGGAACGGCGTCGATCAATTCGGCAATACGGTCGCCAGCGGCGTCTATTTTTATAAAATGACGACGCCCGGGTTTGTACAAACCAGAAAAATGCTGTTGATGAAGTAAACAGAAAGAACCTCCGTCGGGAACGCGCTGAATGGCGTGTTCCCGATTTTTTTTATTGAACAAATTCAACCTTGTTTGATGAAGCAGCGCGTGTTATTCTTAGCTTAAGCTCTTTATTTATCATTAATTAGGTGCTCGTCAATGGCTGCCCGGAAACACAGTTTTTTGTCCGCGATTTTGTGGATCAGTACTTTTCTGCCATTTTTCTGTTGGAGCGGGCAAACCGGAAAAATCGTCGGCCGCGTGATGGATGCGGAAACCGGCGAAACCCTGCCCGGCGCAAATATTTATCTGCAAAATACCATTCTCGGCGCGGCCGCGGATGAAGACGGCGATTTTATTATCCTTAATGTTCCACCCGGACGCTACACGGTGATTGCCGCCATGTTAGGCTACCGAGAAATGCACCAAGAAAACATTCGGGTTGCGGTGGATCGCACCACCCGGCTTGATTTTCGACTTATTCCCGCCACCATTGAAGCTGAAGCCGTTATCGTTGAAGCAAAGCAGCCGCTGATCCAAAAAGATTTGACCGCGTCCTCTCTCTCGGTCTCTTCCGAAGAAATAAAACTGCTCCCGGTGGAAACATTTCAGGATGTCCTGACCCTGCAAGCCGGCGTTGTGGAAGACAGCCAGGGTGACTTACACATTCGCGGCGGTCGCGCCAGCGAAATTGCCTATTTAGTGGACGGCGTTTCGGTGACAGACCCCTACTCCGGCAAATTAGCGGTAGATTTGGATCAATCCGCCATTCAGGAAGTGAAAGTTATCAGCGGCACTTTTAATGCGGAATACGGGCAAGTGATGTCCGGCGTGGTGGAAGTGGTCACCAAAAATCCGGAAACGACGTTGAAGGGCGGCGTTAAACTTTACGCCGGAGATTACCTCAGCGGCAACGATCAAACGTTTTTTCACATCGGAGATATCAATCCTACCGGCATTTACAATGCCCAGGCGTTTTTAACCGGCCCGTTGCCGATTCTTAAAACAAAATTGAGTTACTATCTCTCTTTGCGGCGATATTTTAATGACGGCTGGCTTTACGGCCAGCGCGTTTTTAATCCCACGGATTCGTCTTTTTTTGAAAATTCTCCGGCGATTTACCTGGAAAAAACCGGGGACAACGCGCCGGTAGCAATGAATAACAATTCCCAATATTTTGCCAATGGAAAACTGGTTTTTCGACCGGCAAACACCATTTCCATCACTTACAATTTTTTGGGTGACTTTTCCGAATTTCGCAATTACAACCACCTGTTTCGCCTGAATCCCGATGGCGACGTCACTAATCACCGGCAAAGCTTTACGAATATTTTAAATTGGAACCACACGGTTTCCGCGAAGACGTTTTACACGCTGAAATTTTCGCATGCGCATTTAAATTTTGAATCGTATGTGTACGAAGACCCCCGCGACAGCCGCTATGCGAACCCCGAGTTGCTGCGCAAACGCGCCGACGCCTTCAGCTTTTTTTCCGGCGGCGCCAACATGTCGCATTTCCAGCGCGGCACAACCGTGCAGACCGGCAAATTTGATATTACCTCTCAAATAACAAAAAAGCATCAGGTTAAAGCCGGGACAGAATTTAAATACAACACCATTAAAGCCGATTTCAGCCAGGCGTATTACAAAGGCGTGGAAGGCGGCGGCGTGTTTGATGCCGAGGCGTTTTTCAAAAAAGGCGTTTTTACTCATCATCCGCTGGAATTCGCCGCTTATTTGCAGGATAAAATCGAATTGGACAATATGATTGTCAATGCCGGGCTGCGGTATGATTATTTCAATGCCAATGGCAAAGTTCCGGTGGATTTGCGCGATCCCGACAACACCCTGCGACCGGATGATCGGGGCTTTCGGGATGTCAACGCCAAGCAAAAGCTAAGTCCGCGGGTGGGCATTGCCTTTCCCATTTCGGTGCGAGGCGTTTTTCATGCGTCCTACGGTCATTTTTTCCAAATTCCCCCGTATGAATTTCTCTATTTGAATCCTTCGTTCCGGGTGGTTGGCGGCGGTCTCGACACCCGCATGGGTAACGCCGACTTAAACCCACAATCCACAGTCATTTACGAAGTGGGATTTCAGCAGGGTTTTTTGGATGATATTGGCATTGACGTGACCGGTTTTTACAAAGATGTGCGCAATTTGTTAGGCGCTGAAATCCACGAAACATACACTCTGGGCGACCGCTATGCGCGTTATATCAACCGCGATTACGGCAATATTCGCGGCATTACCGTTGCGGTGAACAAGCGCCCCACGGCCAGCGATTATTTGACGGTTTCATTTGACTACACCTTTCAGGTAGCGGAAGGCAATGCCTCTGATCCCGACCAACAATTCAACAATAACCGCGCGGACCCGCCGAAAAAGAGCAACATTCAGGTGGTGCCGCTCAATTGGGATCAACGTCACACCATCAACTTGTCGCTCTCCTATAACAATCCCCGGCTTTTTGGGATTGGGCTGATCGGCCAGTTTCAGAGCGGGCTGCCTTACACGCCGGCGTTTCAAAACCGCGAAACTTCCTTTGAGAATAGCGGACGAAAACCGTTTCAAACCAATGTTGACCTGCGCTTTTTCCGGCGGCTGAAATTGGGCATCGCCGATGCAAATTTTTTTGTCAAAGTGTTCAATCTGTTTGATTTGGAAAACGAAATCAACGTTTACACGGATACCGGACGGGCAGGCTACACGTTGCGCAAAGGTATCGGCGCGCATGTCGCCGCGGTGAACACGCTGGATGAATGGTTCAATCGCCCGGATTTTTATTCAGAGCCGCGCCGCGTTTTAGTGGGGCTTGATGTCGCGCTTTAGCAAGTGGACAATTGAAACGGTTTGATAATTTATGTAAACTCTCATTAACACCGGGCAGCCCGGTGTTAATGAAAAACAGAAAACCTGATAGCCGTTTCAACGGCATACTATGGTGCAATTTGACATGCGCCCAACTAAAAGTGTGATAAAATATCATTGTGTTACCATTTTAGCATTGATTTTGGAAACAAAACAATCTACATGAAAAAACTACTGATCATATTAATTTTGCTGATGTTAACGCCGGGAGAAATGCCCCTTCACGCGCAACCGGTCAACAGCGTTCCCAAAGAGTTGCGCGGCAACCGGAAATTTCGCCGACAGGGCGTTCACAACGGCAATTTGGTGGAAACCCTGTTTTATAATTTTGGCGAAGTCGCCTGGTGGACCCGCCAGCCCTCCGGCGTGTGGCCAAAAGGCAGCGGGCATTCTTATATGGACGGCATCACCCCGTTAGTGGTGACGCAAGTGGTCAACCCTGCCGGCGACACGCTGTACATCTGCGAAGCCGGTTACCGGGAAAAGATGGATATTTCGCCGGAAGGCGTGGAACGCGGTTGGCAGCCGCGACCGGGTTATGTCAACCCATTGCAGGATAAAATTGCCATGAGCGATGATCCCAACTCCTGGCCGGCAAGTTGGGCGGATAAAGACGCTTCCTGGGACGGCTTTTGGAACGGCTACTTTGGAAAACGCACCAACGCCGATCAGGAAAGCTTTTTTGTGGTTGACGATGACGCCGATGACGGGCACAATTTTTTTCCCGACTCCACGGATCACTCCCGCCGCGGATTGGGGTTACGAATGGGCGTCCGGGGATTCCAGTGGTCAAACGTGCTCGCGGAAGACCTCATTTTTTGGGTGTACGACATCACCAACGAAAGCACAACGACTTACAAAAAGATGATTTTCGGCATGTATGTGGATGTCGGCGTGGGCGGCCAGTTCGATTCAAACGACGATTTTGCGTCGTTTGACCCGGAAGGCGATATCGATATCACGTATTCCTGGGACGGCAATGGCATCGGAGACAACGGCTGGAGTCCCACCGGCTACTGCGGCTACGCTTTTTTGGAAAGCCCCGGTAATTCGGTGAACCACATCGACGATGACAACGACGGCGAAGCGGGCAGCCCGGTTGTTGATGCGAATATGCTCATCGGGGAAATTCCCGGCAACGGTATTGATGACAACAACAACGGCCTGATCGATGAAAGCCAATTTCACATCGGTTTTAAATACGCCGACGGCCAGGACAACAACGGCGATGGGCGCATCGATGAAATGATCGATGAAGCCCGGAATGACCTCATCGACAACGACGGTGATTGGGATGCCGAGCGCGACGACCTGGGCGCGGACGGCGTTTCCGGAAGCGGCGATCCTGGCGAAGGCGACGGTTTGCCCACGCCCGGCGAGCCGAATTTTGACGCCACCGATCTGGATGAATCCGATCAAATCGGTTTGACGGCCTTTGACGTGTTTCCGGTGGCGCAGGTTTCTTTTGACCGCGATCAGGACATCTGGAATCGCATTTCCGTCAGCCATTTTGACGATCAGTTGGGCAACGACAACGTGGCGTTTTTATACGGCGCCGGTCTATTTCCGCTAAAACCCGGTCAAACGGAACGCTTCTCGGTCTGCCTCATTTTTGGGGAAAATTTCGAGGATATTTTGCGTAACAAACAAACCGTGCAGCAAATTTATAACAACAATTACAATTTTGCCCGTCCGCCGGATAAACCCAAAGTGTGGGCCGTGCCCGGCGACAAAAAAGTAACCCTTTATTGGGATGACAAAGCGGAGCAATCCTACGATCCGTTTTCCAATCCGCCCAATGATTTCCAGGGCTACAAAGTTTACAAAAGTACCGATCCCGGTTTTTTAGACGCCCGCACCATCACCAACGCTTTTGGCGAGGAGACATTTCTGGAAGCGGCTGCTCAATTCGACATTCGCGACGATGTGGAAGGGTTTTTCCCGATTGATTTGCAGGGACTTAAAATTTACATGGGCGACAACAAAGGCTTGCGGCATTCCTGGACCGATACGGATGTCATCAACGGGAAAACGTATTATTACGCCGTGGTTTCCTACGATCGCGGGGATGCGAGTTTGAATATTTATCCATCGGAATGCAGCCGGGTGATCGTGCGCGACATCAACGGCAATGTCAAATTGGATGTCAACACGGTTGAAGTGACGCCGCAAGCGCCCGCGGCAGGCTACCAGGCCGGCGGCTTGCGCGATTCGCTGCAACACCCCGGCGGATTTGCCACCGGCAATGTTTGGGTCGATGTGCTGGACCCGCTCCAGGTGCCCGACAACGAAACCTACCAAATCACTTTTGATGACACGACTCAACCGGACACCATCCTTTACACGCTGGAAAATGTCAGCGATGACGACCGGCCCGATACGGTTTTTGCCAATTCTCCCTACGTTCGCGCGGAAGACGCCAACCCGCTTTTTTCGGGAATGCGGCTGTTTGCTTTCACGGACAGCGTGGAATGGGACGGGCAAAATTCCGGTTGGATTTCCGAGAACGCCAATATCGGCATCCGGGTGGAAAATCGTTTTCAGTTTCCCGCCCGGCGGCACGGTTATCCTTCCAGCTATGAAATTCGCTTTGGCGTGACAGATACGACCTGGTGGTTTTCTCCGAGAT
>CAYVDX010000204.1:0-6635 GCA_964450485.1 uncultured Calditrichaceae bacterium | reverse complement strand
CCCACGACCGCGATGAAGTGTTTGTCGGGCGCATTCGCCGTGATCCATCGATACCCAACGGATTGAATTTATGGGTTGTCAGCGACAATTTGCGAAAAGGCGCGGCCACCAATGCGATTCAAATTGTCGAAGCGTTGGCTAAGATGCGGGAGCAGCCGCTGTATGCCTGAAAAAAAACCTGAAAATCCAACATTGCCGCCAATTCCTGAAAATGTTATGCCCGGGGCAGAGCCGGTTTTTATCGACCAGGGAAAAGTCGGCATCCTTTTTCTGCACGGCTATACCGGATCGCCGTATGAAGGGCGGGAATTCGCCTATCATTTTGCCCAAAAAGGGTTTGGAGTTTGGGCGCCGCTGCTGCCCGGGCACGGCACAACTCCGGAAGCGCTTGAAACGGTTGGCAGCAAAGACTGGCTAAATGCGGCCGAGCAGTATTATTTACTGATGAAAGCACAATATGACCGGGTGATCGTTTGCGGGCAATCGATGGGCGGAGCGCTGGCCTTGCACGTCGCCGCCAATTATCCCGTGGATGCGCTGATTACCCTGGCTGCCGCGATTTTTATTAAAGATTGGCGAATACATTTACTCCCGGTCGTCAGGCGCGTTATCCGCTATTATTACAAATCAAACGGCCCGGATATCCATTCAAAAACCGCGAAAAACAATAGCGCCTCTTATGAAAAATATCCCCTGTGCAGTCTCGTGGAATTTTTGGATTTGATTGAACAGGTTCGCGGGGAATTGCCGGCGGTTAAAGCCCCGTCGCTGCTGATCCATTCCCGCCAGGATCACACCATCGCTTATGATAATCTCGATTACATTTTTAATCACATTGGTTCTTCTTTTAAAAAGACGCTAACCCTTACTGAATCATACCATGTTATCAGCGTGGATCAGGAAAAAGAATTAATCCTTGGCGAAATCGAAAATTTTTTTCAGTCCGGCATAATGCCCGTTTAAAGCACTGCAACTTTAAAAAAATGAAACACTTGTTAAATTTAATTTGAAATAGCGATTGACATTTTCTTGTTATTTTGTTAAACTTTCGCGATTGGAGGCTTGAAAAAGCTGGAATTGTTCGCAAACAATTGTTTTGTTCACAACCCAAAACTGTCCAACGATTTGGAGGAGACTCATGGCGGCAAAAGGTTCAATAATCCTTAAGCTACTTGTTTTAGTTTTCATCGCTGCCCTGGTGATGGTTATTTATATTCCCGGAAAACTGTGGAAACAGGAAAGCCGGCTGGAAAATACCAGCCACAATAACATGGTTTCCATTTATGAAGCGGAGGAGTATTATCATACAAAAACGAAGTCCTTCGTTCCGGCGGATTCTTTGGAAAAACTATTGGCTTTTATCAAATCCGATTCAACGCTTATCAAAAAACAAAAAATCGGACAACTGACCAATGTTTTGTATGACAGCGTGCAAAAAATATTGACAGTGCCGGTGATCAAAGCCATCATACCCATCTCCAATGCGCTGAGTGAAATTGACGGCGATTTGAGTTTTAACGCACGCTATTTTGAAAAGTATGAGAACATTGCCGCGGAGGCCAAAAATATCAAAGCCAGTGTTAATAAATTTGCCAATAATCCCGACTTCCCCGCCTTTAACCATGTCAGGGTGTATATTGACTCACTTAGCATACTCAGCGATCGGGTAAACGAGTATAAATTGCAGAATGCTGCTCAATTTGCCCAACAATATATTGATTCTATTTCAAGCTATTTATCAAACATGGAGCTGAATAAAGTTCAAAGCGAATGGGCGGAGAATTACAACAAGATCAACAGCTTTGTTAAAGATGTTAAAAAAACAGATATTGTTTTAGTCTCCAGTGTTGCGGATCGCTTGAAAAAATTTATTGACCGGATTAATACCTCCATGAGTGATTTGGAAAAAATTAACCCACGGCAAGATGTGGCGCTGCTGAATCGCTATAAATCCGCGGTTTCGAGAGTCTATTCGATGTTTATCAATCCCGAGAATTTTTTAGTATCTCAAAACGACGGTATTTTGCAACTTGACGAGAAAGATTCGATACTGGTCAAATTAAGCGAATCCAATTTTTACGATCCCGATACCATTGATGGCGTGCAACGATATTTTGTCGCATACGACGGCACAAACCTGGTTGTAGAATCGCCGAATTTGTCAGGTATGTTTCATGCCGATCTCGAAACGGCGGTTCAACCCATTCAAAACCTTTCATTTTTTTCCGGCATCAATAATTTGCGCGCGTCTTTGGACAGTACCATCAACGAAATGAATGCGGCAAAGGATAAATATCGTTTAAGCCGCTATAGCACGGAATTATTGCTCGACTTGAAAGAAGTCATCGCGGAGATGAAGGATTTGAATAATATCCGCTTTTATCGTTATGCCAATAATATCAAGAATTTTGTGGATACGGTTAAAACCGAACGCCGTCTTTCCGTGCTGAAACCGCTGATTGAAGAGATACTCAATCCAATGGATACGTTGGCAACGCACATCGAAACACGAAACATCAGCGATTTGGAAGACCGGATGAATTATTTTGGGGAGAAGCTGAAAAAACTGGATTCATTGGTTGCGGAGAACCCCAAAATGTCATCGCGGACAAAACGGCAAATTCCCTCATTTTATGGAATGATAGAAACGGCGACCCATGACGTTCACGATCTTAAGTCTGCATTAAACCCCGCGGATGGCGCGAAGCTCCGGGCGGCAGGCAAGGAAATTGAGAGCGCCTTGTTGAAGGCATTAAATGGATACAAAGAAAAAGTTTATATGGTTTTTTCAAAAAAACACATCAACCATGGATATGTTGAAAACGGGGAAAAGAGTTGGGAATCCGAGTAAACTAATATTAAGGGGTGTAGATTCCATTTTACGTAGTTTATGAAAGCAATATGTCGCTCCCGAAACACCGGGGGGGACATATTTGGAGATAATAATTACATAAAACCGAATCTACACATATTAAGTAAGGAGATTGCGCGATGGGAGACCTGGTTACCAGCATCTGTTTTCAGGAAAACAATATTACCTGGGTTCAAGCGGAAACAGACGGTAATAATCATCTGAATATTAAGAGGGTAGCTGAAAATCCGCTACCCTTTGTTATTAACTTCGACAACCTGCAACGGCCGGCGACTTCATTGGAAATTGCCAATCAACTCAAAAAAATGGGTGAAGAATATGGGGTTGGCGATGGCAGCGTGCGTTTTTTGATCCCCGCCCGGTTTGGCATGGTAAAAAAAGTTTATGTTGATCAATACATCCCGCAGGATGTTCACGACGAATTGGTGAGATTCGAGTTGGAACAAACGCTGCCGGCTTCGACAAACGATTATCTCATCTATCGGCCAGATTATTCACGGGAAACCAATTTTTTGCAAGAGCTTTTGACGGTTGTCGTGCCTAAGAATTTATTCGCTTTTTTTCGGGAAATCGCTGAAGAAGCGCAATTATCGGTAAAGGAAATCAACCTGAATTGCTTTACGCTGGATAATTTGTATCGCAAGCTGTTTCCAAATCTCATCGGCGAGACCATGCTGGTGAATTTTACCCAACACGGGTATGAATTAATTTTATCGGATCAAAAGAATTTTTTGAATTATTTCTACAAACCGTATTCCGGAAATTTGCAGGGCGTTGAGCAGTTGAGTGATGAAGAAATCGCTTCAAATTTTATTTCATTGGTTGAAGATATTCAGCGTCCCGGCGCGGTTGACACACCGCTTTATTCCATCTCACAGATATATCTGTTCGGCGGTTTTTTCAAGCCGGAGTGGCTGGAACGCATCGCTGACCGTGGGCTTCCCCCGACGCGCATTTTAAATCCGACGGACGCCACGGAGTGGCAAATTGTGTTTACGGAATCCTCGCTAAACACAAATGAGTTATATCGTTTTGTGGAACCCTTTTCAAATATATTATGATCAACCATAAATTTTGAAGGCATTACGATGATAAAATTTAATCTTCTCGACATTCCAGAAGGGCAAGAAGCCTCGGAACGAAAAAAAACAACTCCGGCTGAAACGACCCGGACAGAAACGGATATTTCCATTTTAGAAGAAAGCGAAACGACGACCGTGGTGATAAACGAGGCGACGGAAGAAGCGCACTTAGAAGATGATCGTCCCTTTTTTCCGGTTGAAGAAGCCGCCCTGGAACCGGAAAAAGCGGAACCCGCCGTTGTTAAATCTGAGCCGGAAACTGTCGGCGCGGGCTATGACGACGTCTATAGCGACTCGAAATCCAATCGATTTAAAATATGGGGAATGGTTATTTTTGGCGTGCTTGCGGTGCTGGCTTTTTTTGCGGTTCGTCCGCTTTTTACAAGTTGCAATGAAACAAGCGGCCCGCTCGCCGATAAAAACGCGGTAACCACGCAACCCCAACAAAACAATGGAACGGCAGCACAGCCGGGACAAACTTCCCCACCGGGGACTGCTTTACCAACATTTTTACAGTCAAAATACAAACAGAATGACGGCGAAAATACCTATCGTTTGCGCTTGCTCAACAAACTTTTGAGCGTCCATGCGGGAAACACGCAGCCGACGCTTGCGGTTGTCACCACCGGGTACGCTTTTCTCAGCGTCGCGGGTAATTCCCGTGACGATTTTTCGCAATTCCGCAAGGCGTTGCAATCCGCGAATCCCGGTGTAAAAGTGAGTCTCGAAGGCATTGAAAATAAAATTATCAATGGGCGGGACAAGCTGGTCGCGGATTTTTCGATGACGACTAAAAAATTAGGGGCCGGCACAAACAGCCTGCCGCCATCGGTTTTAAATGACGCTAATTTCCAAAGTGTATTAAGATCGCTGATCAAGAAACACGGTTTAAATGTTGCTTACATGAAAAAGGGAGTAACCGAAAAAGCAGGGCGTTTTAAGCAGGCGTACTATTATGCAAAAGTTCGGGGAAATCAATCGTCGATCATCAAGTTCCTCAATGAGTTGGCACAAAATTATCCGGCAGTTAAATTGTCAAAAATCTCTCTGTTTCCGGGAAATGCAAAAACGCTGAACGGCAGAAATGTGAATGCGAATATTGAATTAATATTTTTTATGCCTAATTGAAAATGAGTGGATTATGAGAATTATTGCCGGTAAGTACAAGGGACGACAACTTCATTCGTCAAAAGATCAATCCATTCGTCCCACCACGGATAAAATTAAAGAATATATTTTTACCTTATTGCATGGTTACATCGAAGACGCCATTACATTAGACCTTTTTTCGGGTTCCGGGAGCCTGGGTGTGGAGGCCCTGAGCCGGGGGGCGCGTAATGTCACGTTCGTGGATGACGCCCAAACCTCTTTGCGGGTGCTTCGCCGAAATCTCAACTCCCTAAAAATCGAAGAGCCTTTCAAAATTGTTCGCAAGGATGCGCTGCAATTTTTAAAAAAAAACAAACAGCCGTTTGACCTGGTTTTTGTCGATCCGCCGTTTAAGTGGGCTGAATTTGATAAATTAATGCCGTTGCTTTTTACGCCGGAGAATTTGTCGGAATACGGCCTGGTCGTGATGGAAAGTGAAAAAACGCACGACATTCCATGGGAAAGCGACGCCTACACCGCGCTCCGGCAAAAGCGTTTTGATCGCAGCATCATCACGTTTTTTAGCAGGAAAGAGGTTGTGTAAACGATGAAAATCGCGATTTATCCCGGCACGTTTGATCCGATCACCAATGGACATCTCGATGTGCTGGAAAGGGCTTCCCGGCTATTTGATAAAATCATCGTTACGGTTGGACACAACACTTCAAAATCTCCCCTTTTTTCTACCAACGAACGCATTTCGCTGATCAAGGGAGTGATCAAAGGCTTGAAAACAGAAGCGAAAATTTCCGTGAAAAGTTTTGACGGGTTGATTGTGGATTTTGCCCGAACCCACGGCGCACGGGCAATTATCCGCGGGTTGCGCGCTATTTCAGATTTTGAATACGAATTTCAAATGGCGCTGGTCAATCGCCGGCTTTTTCAGGATATTTCCACGGTTTTTTTAATGCCCCACGAAAAATATACCTACCTCAACTCCAGTATCGTAAAAGAAGTCGCTTCCTTTGGGGGTGATATTTCCAATTTTGTCCCGCCGCTTGTGGAATCGGAAATCAAAAAGAAATTCGATCAGGAAAATTGAGTTTTATTTTTCGCCCCTCGTTCAAAGCTCCCGCTTCGATTTCATTTTTACACATCATTCCGGACGCAATTATTTTTTCTTCGGTCGCATCATCGAAAAAAGGCTTTTGAGCTGTTCGCGCGGCATCATTTGAGCGACGAAATTGAATTGACCGGACTGTAAACGTTCCCCGCCATCGATTGTCACGCACTCGCCGGTGATGTACGGCGCCAGGTCGGACATTAAAAAAACCGCCAGGTTGGCTAACTCAACCGGATCGCCATAGCGTCCCGTGGGTTGCCGCCGCAGATAATGTTTTTCCACTTCGGGATTGGGCATCAGGCGTTTCCAGGCGCCTTCGGTGGGAAACGGGCCGGGCGCGATCGAATTTACTCGAATATTATAGGTTGCCCATTCGAATGCGAGGGTGTTTGTCATGGCATAGACGCCGGCTTTCGCGCATGCCGACGGCAGCACAAATGCAGAGCCGGTTTCTGTGTAAGTGGTGACA
>CAYVDX010000203.1:0-6641 GCA_964450485.1 uncultured Calditrichaceae bacterium | reverse complement strand
TGTCGTTTTCGCGTTCTTCAATGCCCAGGGTGATGTCAAATTTGGCCGTGCCGTTGTGAATTACCTCCGGTTCGGCGGTAATCCCCGGCAGGTTCAGCGTGTTTCGCCACGATTGACGCGCCGGCGTGTTTTGATAGAGAAATGCAGCCTGAAACAGCGGATTCATATTGAGAAGCCGCTCCGGTTGCAAAATTTCTACCAGTTTTTCAAACGGAACGCTTTGGTGATCAAAAGCTTTCAGCGTGGTTTGCCGCACTTGTTTTAGTAACTGTCGAAAACCGAGATCGCCAAAGATATCTTCCCGTAAAATCAGGGTGTTTTGAAAAAAACCGATCAACCCCCGGGTTTCGCCGCGGCTGCGATTGGCAATGGTCGAGCCGACGAAAATATCTGTCTGCCCGGTGTAGCGATACAACAGCAAATAGAAAGCCGAAAGAAGCGTCATAAACGGCGTCACATTTTCCGCGCTCGCCAGGGATTTGATTTTTTTGACCAACCCGGGGGGAATCGACAACAATTTTTGATCGCCGGGATAGGTTTGCAGCGACGGTCGCGGATGATCGGCCGGGAGTTGCAAAACCGGGAGCTTACCGCTGAGCTTGCGCTTCCAGTAATCAAGATGCGTTTGAAACATTGGTTCGGAAACGCGGTTTCGTTCCCAGTCCGCATAATCGCCAAATTGTATGGAAATTACTGGTAAACCTGAATTTACGCCGGTTAAAAACGCCCGGTAAAAAACTGAAAGTTCCTGAAAAAATATCGCAAACGCGCCGGCGTCGGAAATGATGTGATGCAGCGTCAGTAAAAATTCGTGGGTATTTTCATCTAATCGAAGCAGCGATGTTTTTAAAAGCGGCCCCTTTTGCAGATCAAAGCGCGTTTGTGATTCTTTCCTTGCCCAATCATTGGTCTTTTTGATTTTTTCGGAATTCGAATATTTACTGAGATCAACAAACGATACTTTAAAAGCCGGTTTTGATAAAATTTTCTGAACCGGCTTGCCATTTTGCGATGGGAAAATTGTGCGTAAAATTTCATGCCGTTGAACAACTTCGTTCAGACTTTTTTCAAAAACACCGACATCGAGCCTGCCGGTAAGCCGCACCCGCACCGCGATGTTGTAAACCGGGTTTCCGGGATCAAATTGATCCAAAAACCAAAGCCGTTCCTGGGCAAATGAAAGCGGAGCGTTCCGGCGATCTTCCCGCAATGGAATGCCTGAAGACGCAACAGGTTTTGCCTTCTTTTCCCTTCGGAGTTTTTCCAGCAACGCCCGTTTTTTATCGGTAATCCCTAAACTGTTGTTAATTTTGTCCTTCAACCCTTATCCTTATTTTCTCCATCTTTACCCCTTCGCCCGTCGTTTTAATCGCACTCCGTAATCATTTCAAATTCCCTCCGGCGCTTTTCGCTTTTCCGCCCCACGCTCTACGCTCTACGCCCCACGCCCCACGCCCTACGCTCTACTCTTTCAACATCGCCTCAACTTCTTCATCCGACAACCCGGAAACCTGTAAAATCAGCGTCGCGGTTTGCTCAATTTCATCGGGTTCGCCCAGATTGGTTTTCATCCAGTTTGCCAGTTTTTCAATGGTCGGCGCATCGAAAACGCTGCTGAGAGGCACTTCCAACTCGAATAGATCGCGGATTTTTGAAATCAGCGCTGTAACCAGCAGCGAATGCCCGCCCAGCCGGAAAAAATTGTCGGTCACGCCGATTGATTTTTGATTGAGCGCCTCCTGCCAGACGCCCAACAGCACAGTTTCCAAATCATTCCGCGGCGAGACAATTTCCCGATGCGCTGTCGTATGATTGGCCATTTTCTCAAGCGTTTTGCGATCAATTTTTCCATTCGGCGTGCGAGGAATTTTCTCGACCATTTGAATTATTGAAGGAATCATATAATCGGGGAGTTGATCGGCAAGATATTGCAAAAGCTGCTCGCCATCGACGGTTTCACCACGCTTCTGAATGACAAATCCCGACAACATCCTTGCCGCCGTATCTGCGTTTTCCGGCTGAAATCGTTCTTCCGTCAGGCGAAATAACAACAGTGCGCGCTTTTCCCACGGTAAATTTTCAATTTTTTCTATTAGGTTGTCTTTTGACATTTTATGTATCCTTAACTTGACAGCAGTGACGCAGAGCGTAAAACGTGATACAATTTCCGGAACAATTCATTTTGCTTTCCAAACGCTTTGAATTTTATCTTTCATCACGACCAATAAACCCTGCCACTCTTCTTCCGAAAATTGGTTGATGGCCTGCATGACTCGTTGGTGAATTTTCTGGCTATTGGGTTGTTTGAGTCGGGTAATCAAAATACCATGGTGAGAATAATGTCGATACCGGGTAAATCCCTTATCCGTTGTGATGATCATTCGCTTATTTTTCAGAATGTCCTGCCAAATCTCCTCGTCTGACATTCCTTCTTCGTTTGTTCCGCGAATATCCAATACATCATATCCCATTTCGCGCAATGTATGAACGGTGATTGCCGGGATATTTTCATCGACAAATATTCTCATTGATGACGTATCCGCCTTTAAATAGGAGTTACTTGTTCTTCGGTAAGCGCGGCGGCATAATCGAGACACGCAAAAATATCTTCTTTAGTGATTGAAGGATATTCTCCAAGCAGGCTTTCGATGGTATCGCCATTTGCCAGCATGCGAACAATTTGATGAACAGGAATGCGCGTCCCTTTTATGCAGGCTTGCCCGTGGCAAACTCCCGGATCAATTGAAATACGTTCGTGCATTTTTGCCTCCTTAAAATGGTTTCATCCATCAACAAGATACGACCGCTTAAACGAAGATGTCAAGCGGCAAACGACCGTCGCGGATAGCTGTTCCGCGTCTGAGCAACACATTATTTCACCGCTTTCACAATCACCATCGAATCCGCATACCAGGTGTCCCGGGTATCTTTTGGGATCGAGAGCGGCTGCACGTTCAACGTTAGGGAAGAAAAATATTTAAACAACACCCGTTGGTGACGACGGCTCAGCGAGTCAATTTCAGTGGTGAGGTAGCTGAAAACGCCGCCGGGTCGCAGCAGCCTGGCCGCCGTGGGGAAAAAATGTTCGGCAAAGGTAATGCTGTTCAATACATATTCCATAAATTCTTTTTCATTCATCGGGAAGGCATGAAAAAACACGCCGTCAAAATCAGCGAATTGATCAACTGCTTCCTGCCAGCGGCCTTGCACAAGCCGGATGTCGCGGTCGGCAAATTGTTGGCGCCACGGCTGAAAAAATTTTTCGATGACATGGGGATTCATCTCAATAATCGTATGCGATTTTACGCCGGATTTTTGTATAAAATCCGCGGAAACGCCCCGCCCAAAGCCGATTTCCAACACATCGCCATGCGTTTTCGTTACATGTTTCGCCATCGCCCGCATGATGGGCGTTTGCCAGTTTTCCATGATTTGCCGCTCATCTAAATTGCTGTTGGCGATGTCGTATTCATCCAGCTTCGATTCATTTCCCGGCACAAAATTTTTAGCGACGTCGTTGAGACGCCGCAAATTATCGCGCAATTCTCCCATCGCCTGGTTGAGCAGCCAATCGCGTTGGGTTTTGCGCGGCGGGCTGATAAAATGCGCATTTTTGATCGCCAGCGAAATTTCCATATCAGCATCATTATGACGAAGCCGGGTTACACCGGCATGGGCGTCCTGTTGATCCGTTGTTGATGATTTGAGTAGAAGTTTCCATGATTCGGGAAGTTCCGCCAATGCTTCCGCGTCCGTAAGCGCTTCGATTTCCTGAATGATTCGGCGGGTAATCTCCGGATCCGGTTTTGAAAGCCGCTCCGCCAATGCCCGCGGATCGTCGATGATCGATTGCGCTTCATCCGGCGGCGTCAATTCCGCGCCGTCATTTGTCCTGTTTGTGACGATCACGGCTGCTTCCCGGACAGCGGGATGTTCCGCCAACGCCGCTTCAATCTCGCCCAATTCAATCCGATACCCGCGTATTTTTACCTGGCTGTCAACACGTCCTAAAAATTCAAGGTTTCCGTCGGGCAGCCAACGCGCAAGATCGCCGGTCTTGTACAAACGTGATGCGTGATGCGTGATGCGTGATGCGTCTATCCCGCTCCTCGCTCCTCGCCCTTCTCTCTTCCCCCTTCTCTCCTCGCCCTTCGCCCTTCGCCCCTCGCCCTTCGCCCCTCGCCCTTCAATTCCCACGAATCGCTCCGCCGTCAATTCCGGTCGATTGAGGTATCCCGCGGCCACGCCGTTTCCGCCGATGTAAAGCTCGCCCGGCACGCCGACCGGCAAGGGGTTCATCGCGGCATCGAGTACATAAATCCGTGAATTGGCAATGGGCTTGCCGATGGGCACATTTTCCGAATCAAACGGTTCCAGGCAATCAAACACCGTGCTCCATACCGTCGCCTCGGTCGGTCCGTATTCATTGAACAATGCCGCTTTCGGCAGCGCCGATTTGTGTTCGGCAATCAGGCGTTTTGGGCAGGCTTCTCCCGCCACGATAACCGTTTGCAGAGACGCCAAACGATTTTTGCCATATCGCAATACCTGTTGATAAAGCGACGGCACGCAAAGCATATCGGTAATTTGCGCCTTGCGGATCAGTTTTGCCAGAAATTCCACGTCGCGGAATTTGTCCCGATCCGGGATGCAGAGCGCGCCGCCCTGGCAAAGCGTTCCGTAAATTCCCACGACAGAGCTATCAAATGAAATGCTGGAAAGCAGTAAAAATTTTTCCACCGGCGGGTAATACTGCAAACGCGCATAAGTGGAATGCACAACATTTTCATGCGAAACCATTACGCCTTTTGGCTTGCCGGTCGATCCGGAAGTATAGATCACATACGCTAAATCCTGACTCGCGGCGCGTTTCCCCGGGTTGGCGCTGCTCGCTTCGGCAATCGTTTTCCATTCCCGGTCAAGGCAGGAAATTGGAAATTGGAAATTAGAAATTGGAAATTTAGACAAAAATTTTTCCTGGGTTAGCAGCGCTTTAATCCCGGCGTCATCCAAAATTTCATTGATGCGTTTTTGCGGATAGGCCGGATCAATCGGCACGTAGGCAGCGCCGGATTTTAGCGCGCCTATCATTGCCACAACCATCTCCACAGAGCGATCCAGGTAAATGCCGACAAGATCGTTTGGCTGAACGCCTTTTTGGATTAAATAATTTGCAACCTGGTTGGCGCGCTGGTTTAATTCGCGATATTTTAACTGATTTTTATTGTAGATAACTGCAATTTTTTCAGGATATTGCGCCGCCTGTTTCTCAAACAGTTGATGCAGGCAAATCTCTCCGGGAAAATCCGTATCGGTTTGATTCCAATCGAAGAGGATTTGTTGCCGTTCCGCTTCCGTAAGCATGTTGACGCCGCTGACAGGCTGATCCCCGCCGCGAACAAAGCTTCGTAAAATTTCCCGCAAATGCGCCAAAAGCCGTTCGATAAATTTTGCCGCGAATTTTGCCCGGTCATAAATGCAAATCAGTCGAAGCCGCTGGCCGGGCACAACCGCAAGCGCAAGTGGATAGTTGCTGTGTTCGCGGTGCAAAATGGCGTGCATTTTCAGCGACGCCGGCAACGCCCTGACCGCCGCATCCCGGGGATAATTGACAAAAACAACAATGCTGTCAAAAAGCGGCTGTCCCGGTTCAAGATCGCTCCATTCCTGAATTTTTATGAGCGGGGAATAATCATATTGAAGCATCCTTGCTTGCTGTGTTTGTAACGCCCTCAGCCAATCTCCCAATGCCTCGTCGCTGCTAAAAGTTGCGCGGGTTGGGAGGGTATTGATAAACATACCGATCATTTTCTCAGCGCCTTCCAAATCGATGGGGCGGCCGGAAACGGTGCTGCCGAAAACGACGTCGTGGCTGTTGGCGCAGCGGCTGAGTAAAACCGCCCAGGCGCCCTGAATGAGCGTATTGAGCGTCACCCGCTGCTCGCGCGCGAAAGTTTGCAAAGATTCCGTAAGCGATTCGGGCAGGTCTAACGCCGGCAAAGCATAGCCGGATTGCCGCGTGTCGGATTCGAGATGTTTGAACGTCGTCGGTTCGGTAAAACCGGCCAACCGCGCGCGCCAGTATTTTTCGGCAACGCTCAAATCCCGCTCCTGAACCCAGGCAAGGTAATCGCGGAACGGGCGTGGCGTTGCCTGATCAAACGTGCCGCCGTCACATAAAGCGGTGTAAATTTCAAACGCTTCTTCCAGCGCCAGCGCGGTTGACCAGCCGTCGGTCATCAGGTGATGCAGCGTGCGGATAAAGTAATATTTTGCTTTCTCCAGACGAATGACATGAAGCCGCATCAACGGCGCATCAGCCAAATCAAATCCGCGCCGCCGCTCTTTTCGCAGAAATTCATCGATAGATTTTTGCTGCTCACTCGGCGGTAAATCACACCAATCCATCACCTCGAAGGAAAGCGCAACTTCCTGGCGAACCACTTGCAGCGGCGCATCCAACCCTTCCCACAAAAACGCGGTGCGCAGCGCGGGATGGCGGTCAACGGTTTGCTGCCAGGCTTTTTGAAAATTCTCCACATCCAATTCGCCTTCCAGCGCGCAGCTGATTTGCTCGATATAAACTTCCGATTCCGGCGATCGCAGCGAGTGAAATAACATGCCTTCCTGAACGGGCGTGA
>CAYVDX010000202.1:0-6665 GCA_964450485.1 uncultured Calditrichaceae bacterium | reverse complement strand
CGGTAAAATTTTTCCACCGGAAATTCCTTGGTGAAGCCGTAACCGCCAAAAACCTCCACCATGCGGGAGGTGACTTTCTCCGCGCTGACGGAAGAAAAGTGTTTACTCATGGCGGCTTCCACCAAAAATTCCTGTCCGGCGTCTTTCATTCGCCCGGCGTTGTAAACCATGCGGCGGGAGGCTTCCAGCAAGATGGCGCACTCGGCAATTTGAAATCGCAAGCCCTGGAATTGCGCCAGCGGCTTCCCAAATTGCTGGCGTTCCAGGGAATATTTCATGCCGGCGTCCATCGCGCCTTGCATAACGCCGATCATTTGCGCGCCGATGCCAATGCGCCCTTCGTTGAGCGTTTCAATCGCGGATTTGTAACCTTTGCCGACTTCGCCCAGCACATTTTCTTCCGGCACAATGCAGTTTTCCATTATTAATTCGCAGGTGCTGCTGGCACGGATGCCCAGCTTGTCTTCCTTTTTGCCCACCCGGAATCCTTCAAAATCCCGCTCAACGATAAAAGCGGTGATGCCTTTGTAGCCCGCTTCGGGATTTACATTGGCAAAAATGATAAAAATGTCGGCCTCCGCGGCGTTGGTGATCCACATTTTTGCGCCGTTCAGCACGTAGTGATCGCCATTTTTTTCAGCGCGGGTTTTCAGACCGAAGGCGTCGCTGCCGGAGCTGGCTTCGGACAAGCCATACGCCCCGATTTTTTCCAAGGCTAATTGAGGGAGATATTTTTTCTTCAGTTCCGGGCTGCCCCAGCGCAAAATGCAGTTGTTTACCAGCGTATTTTGAACATCCACATAAATCGCCGCGGATGCATCCACTTTTGCCAGCTCTTCAATTGCCAGAATCGACATAAAAAAGCTGCCGCCGGTACCGCCGTATTCAACGGGAATTTCAATCCCCATGAGTCCTAATTCAAAATATTGTGACAGAATATCTTTCCGAAACAGTGCTTTTTGGTCCATTTCCATAACGTGCGGACCAATTTGCTCCTGCGCAAAATCGCCAACGGCTTCGCGGAACATCATTTCTTCATCTGTTAATTGGGTGATGGGTTGAATCGCGTTCATGGACACTCCTTTAAATAATGTTAATTGAATTCAGGCGTAAAATAAAACTTTTCTTCGCGCTTTTGAATCGGTATTTTTTTTTATGAAAACATGCCGGTTTATTGATCACTGCGGTTCAATCGCGCACCATTGAAAATAAAATCTATTTTAATCATCGGTGAACTGATGATTTTAAATGAATCATAAATAAACATATACAAACCTGTAATTCTGAACATATTTCATTCTCAAGGGCAGTGTTCGGGTGATTTTTTAAAGAAATAGATTTTCACCGGATAAAACTTTAATTTACGGGTTAAAGACGCTGGTTTTTCAAAAAGGTGTAATGAATATGAAAATTAACCGGACTGCTTTAAAAAATTTTAAATGTTTTAAAACGCTTGATCTGAACCTTGCGCCCATTACCCTTTTAACCGGGGCAAACAGCAGCGGCAAAAGCTCGTTTATTTACAGTGTTTTAGCAATTCTGCAAACAGAACAATTCCCATACTATCTCTCTCCCAATGGCAATTACGTGAATATGGGGAGCTTTGATGAGATTGTATTTAACCATAAAACGGATAAAAAGATTGAAATTTCAGGAAATATTGAAGGCAAAATTATAAGTAATCATTTTAAGACTACTGTTGATTTTAAGACTACATGGAAGAGAAATCCCAAAAATGAGTTGCCTTTATTAGATGGCTTAAAATTCCAATTCAAGAGTAACAGGCATTTAATACCGAAATTTAATATTGATTTTTTCAATAAAGACAAATACTATTTGAATTTCAAAATTATAGAGGAGAATGGTAAATTACCGGCATTGAAAAAAATTCTTTTAAAAGCTGATAGCCTTAAGAAAGCTAAGGGAAAAAAAATTACAAATTCTTTGATTGAATTTCAGGGTTTGGAATTTACAAATATCAATGAATTTTTTGATATGGCCTTTATCGAAATTCCCAAAGTCCCCTCTGGTTTCGTTAATATTTTCGAAAAAAGTTACGATTTTTTTCAAAAATTCAACAAAGCTATTAATTACATCGGCTCATTCAGACAATCTCCCGAAAGAACCTACTACCAAAAAGCCAAGGCAAAGTCCAAAATCGATGTTTCCGGAGAGGGATATATTGATCAGGTTTTGGAGTGGGAAGAGAAAAAAAGCGGCAAATTTGAAAAGTTGAACGCCATTATGAAAGAATTACAGCTTTTTTCGGAGATCAAATCGCAAAAAATCAACGGCGGGAGATTTGAATTCAAGGTTAAAACCCACGAGCAGGGAATCCTGGCTTCCCTGACAGACGTCGGTTTTGGCATTAGCCAGTTTTTGCCGATTATCGTCGCCGATTTGCAACTCCCGGACAACTCCGTATTAGCGCTTTCACAGCCTGAGATGCACCTCCATCCTAAAATTCAGGCGGCTTTAGGCAGCTACCTGGCCAGGCAAATAAACGAAAATGAAAAACAATACATTGTCGAGACGCACAGCGAATATTTGCTAAACCGGATTCGGCTTGCCATCGTCAAAGAAGAAATTGCACCGAATGATGTTGCGCTTTATTATTTTGAGAATTCAACAAATGGCACTCAATCCCATAAAATTGACCTCACCAAAGACGGTCAGGTCAAAAATGCGCCCGAAAGCTTTTTTGACACTTACATGATTGACACGATGGATATTGCAATGAATGCGCTGGAAGGATAAAGCGCCCTGAACAGATACCTTATCGTTCATAATAAAAAAATTAAAGAAAGCTTTTCAAGGGAATTAAATTTTATGGAACCGACCAAGGAAGAAATTATTGACGTCCTCAAGCAGGCCCAACGCGCATTTATGGGGCAGGATTACGCTCAGGCGATTGAAAAATATGGCTGGGTGGAACAATACATTCAGGATGATCCGGAAAATCTTGCCGCCCTGTGGAGTGAAATGGGCTGGACGTATTATTTAATGCAGGATTATCCAAAAGCCATTGCGATTTTGAGCAAGGCGCTGCAAAGCCCGCATCTCAATCAAAAACAAGTGTTTGACTGCTTGCGTATCACCGGGTTTTCCCATGAATACGCCGGAAACCCGGACAAGGCGATTGCCTTTTTGCAAGACGCCCTGTTGCAGCCCGTTGCCGACGAAGAAAAACGCTACACTTATTTTGAATTGGGAAAAATATTTTTCGCGCAAAATATGTCGCGAGACGCCAAGCCTTACCTGGAAAAAGCTCAAAAGCTGCTGGACAAAACGGATCACGATTATTTGCAGACCACGCTTTATTATTTGGGTTTTATTGCTTTTTTCGAAAGGGAAATGGAGAAATCAGAAGATTTTTTTCGGACATACATTAAAAACGCCGCTAACGAGCAGGCTGCGGTTCCCGGCTATTTCGGGATGGCGCATCTTTATTTCGAACGGAAGAATTTTGAATCGCTGTTGGAGATAAGTCAAAAGATTATGCAATTAGATGACGTTTTTTTTGATCGGGAGACGATTGCCTTTTTTCTTTGCAAAAGCTACCTTGCGTTGAATAAATGGAAAGAATTGGGCGTGTTTTTGCCGGAATTGAAAGCGGCTTTTCCCAATGGGCGCTATGCAGCCGTTTACCCGGAAATGCAAAAAGCGCTGGATGATCACCGCGCGTCCCCTAATTAGGACGTCAAACGCCAAGATTGTTGAATTAATCGTTGTATTTATCGTCTGAAAGTCGCAAATTAGCACATCCATTGGTTAGGGTGAGAGATTCGGTCAAAGGTTAATGAACCGTGTGATCTTTTTTTACGACGGGGGTAGAAATGAACGTAAAAAACAATCTCCATCCAACGGTGAAATTTTTTGTGCACAGTCAGCCTTCCCGGAAGTGCATTCATCCAGCTTAAAATCCTTTCTTTATTAATAAAGCGACACGGCCTTTTCCAAAAAGGCGATGTATTAAGCGAATCGTTTTATTTTCCGATAACAGTAAAGGCAATTGAAATTACAGTTGAAAGGCGGGCTTTAAATGCAATCAATGTCGTATAAAGTGCTTATTTTAGACGATGAATTTTTTCTGGGCGATGTGTTGGCAAAAGCGCTTCGCACGGAAGGTTTTCAGTCCATCGCGGTTACGGATGTTGACAGCGCGATAGAAAAATTGGGTCAGGAAAAATTCGACATTGTGATCTCCGATGTCTATTTGCCCAACAAGACCGGCCAGGATCTGTTTAACCATGCGCTGGAGCATTTCCCTGATTTACCCTTCATATTTATCACCGGTAATCCCAATATCGAATCCGCGGTAAGCTTTTTAAAAAAAGGGGCTTATGATTATTTGCCCAAGCCGTTTCTGATGCCGGAGTTGGTGGATAAAGTTCGCGAGGTCATCGAAAAAGCGCGGCAGCGGCGAAAAGAAAAGCATCTTGTTAAGGATTTGAAACAAATTTTGCAAAAACGCGCGCATGACCTGCGCATTTACCAGGATATTTTCAAAAGTAAGAAAGACGGCTTGTTAATCATCGATGTGGATGGCAATATCGTGGAAGTCAATCCCGGGTTTGAGCTGATGACCGGGGTGCGACAAGCGGATTTATTAAATGAACACATCTCAACGCTGAACCATATTTTTCCGGGCATTCAATTTGAGGAAATTCGCCAAAACATTCTTGAGGACGGAGAATGGAAAAAAGAATTAAAGACCGCGCACGCCAATGGCAAAGCCTGGATTGCCAATTTTTCATTTTTTCCGATCAACAACGAAGACGGGCAAACCTTTGCTTATTCGGCGATCATCAACGATGTGACCAGCCTGCGCAAGGTGGAAAATGCCCTGATCGGCACACAGGAAGCGATCATTTTCGGGCTGGCGCGTTTGGCGGAATACCGCGATCAGGAAACCGGTTTTCATCTGGAACGGATTCGTTCCTATTCCAAAGAATTGGCGCTGGGGTTGCAAAAGCGTCCTCAATTTGTTGGCCGCATTACCGACAGTTTTATTGATAATCTTCAGCGCACCGCGCCGCTGCACGATATCGGAAAAGTGGGCATTCCCGATCATATTCTTCTGAAAAGCGACAAATTAACGACGGAAGAATTTGAAATTATGAAATCGCACACAGTGATTGGCTACCAGACGCTGAATTCGATCCGCAATCAATACGGCGAGATGGAATTTCTCAACATGGGCATTGAGGTCACTTATTGTCACCATGAAAAATATGACGGCAGCGGCTATCCGCGCGGTTTGAAGGGCGATGAAATTCCCCTTTCGGCGCAAATTGTCGCCATTGCCGACATGTATGACGCACTCACCTCCCAGCGGGTGTATAAGGAGGCGTTTACGCATGAAGCATCGCTAAATATTATGAAATCCGAGCGCGGCCGCCATTTTAATCCGGAATTATTTGATATGTTTTTAGAGATTTCCGATCAATTTGATGAGATTCGCAAGTCGTTTGTCGCTGAATCAGCGACGATTGAACCGCAGATGTTGGGGAATCGTTTTCCGTATAATTGGAAGGAACGGGAAACGGCTTGATTGAAGTAGAAAGTGGGAAGTAAAAAGTGATACGTAAGAAACAATTTCGCCTCATGTTTGCGTTACTGAATCAACCAACTCATGAATTCTTTGATATTGTCCCCCCAAACTGCCGTTTGTCAAAAGGATTAGGGTATCTCCAGCCCGTAAAATTGTTTCTAACTGCGCGGGAATTTTTTTATAAGCATCGAGATTGATCACGGTTTTACCCTGCTTTTTCAAATCATCGATCAGTTTATCAACCGACAAACGTTCGTTTTCCGGAATGCGATTAAGGCGATGAATCGGGGTCAGCAGAATCACATCTGCAACAGACAGCGCCTCCGCCAATTCCTGCTGAAAAAAGTTGCGCACGCTGGTGTTGGTGCGCGGCTCGAACATCGCCACCAGCCGCCGGTCGGGGAATTTGCGCCGCATGGCCTGCAAGGTGACGGCGATGGCTGTGGGATGATGGGCGAAGTCGTCAAAGACATCCGCGCCGTGTAGTTTGCCCCAATATTCCATGCGCCGCTTGACGCCTTGAAAGGATTTCAGGGCCTTGCGAATGGCTGCCCAATCCACGCCGATATCGCGGGCAATGGCCGTCACGGCCGTGGCATTTTGAATTTGAAATTCCCCGGGAAAGGGAAATTGAAGCGGCTGCGGGGTAATTAGCCGCCCTTTTTCAAATAGATTAAATCTTGTAAAATCAGCGTCTTGTGATAGTATTTCATACGCCCAGTCGTTTTTCCGGGATTTGCCAAAGGTTTGCAGCCGGGAATACACCGGATCAAGCACTTCGCGGAGCGCCGGGCTTTCGCTGTTCGCCACAATTAGACCGTCACGCGGCACAATGCGCAGCAATTTCCAAAATTCCCGCTGAATGGTTTTGAGATCGGGATAAATATCGGCGTGATCAAATTCGAGATTGTTGATGATGAGATATTGCGGGAAATAGTGAATGAATTTGGGGCGTTTATCGAAGAATGCGCAGTCATATTCATCGCCTTCGATGACAAAATGTTCGCCGTCGCCTAATTGCACGGAGGCGTCAAAATTTTTGCTGATGCCGCCGATTAGGAATGTCGGGGAGAGACCCGCAACGTGCAGCACCCAACTCATCAACGCGGTC
>CAYVDX010000201.1:0-6679 GCA_964450485.1 uncultured Calditrichaceae bacterium | reverse complement strand
AATTTTTTACACTAAGTTAGAACTAAGCGCTTTTTGATTTCGGCTGTTGCGTCAGGGCAACTTTCAAATTCGGCACTTTTTGATAATGCAGCAGGCAATGGCTGCAAATAAATTTCTCTATTTCATCCAGCGGCCCGGCGGCAATCCGGGCGATTTTTTCGCGATTAATTTGCGCAATTTTTTCCACTAATTTTTGATGCGCTTCGTAAAAACTGACTTTGTTCAGATCCGCCACGATGTCGCTATCCGCCAGGCCGCCGCGGTAGTTGGAAAGCGTGCAGCAGGCCGACAAATAGCCGCGATAATCGATGTTAAACTCGCGCATTTGCAATTGCGGGCATTGGTGAAAAGGATTTTCGTTATAATGATCGCCGGCCAGGTAAATGGGCAACTGATAAATCTTTTGCAACGCCGCGATTTCCGATTCCATTTCCCGGCGTTCCGCTGCATTTATCACCAAATCCGCCGCCAGGGCGTCCGGGGTGGGCTGGCAGTGAGCGTATCCCAAACCCTCGCTTCCCAGGCGGCTGGCCAGCACGGCCATTGCTTCAATTTCCCCGCGATTTGCCCGGGTGATCACCATGTTGATCTGAAACGGGATGCCGTGAAATTTGTAGAGACTGATCGCCTGCATAATCCGGCGGAAAGAACCGTCCTTTCGACGAATCGCGTCGTGCGTTTCCGCTTTGGCGCCATCGATGCTGAAACTGACATTTTGGATCAAATTTTTATAAGGCGTAATCTGCTTGAAAACCTTTTGAAATTGCCAGCCGTTCGTCACGAATGAGAATCGATATCCCGCGTCCGCCACTAACCGGATCAATTCCGCAAATTTGGGGTGAATGGTCGGCTCACCGCCGGTGAATGCAATCAGGCGCACGCTGTGATAGGCTTGCACTTCGCGCAGCACTTTTTCGACGATTGTGAGCGGTAAATACTGCTTGGCGCCATCCTCATTGCGGATGCAGTGCACGCAGCTAAAATTGCACAGGTTGGTCGTCTCAAAAATGATTTTGATGCCCTGGAAACGCGAAGAATTTTGTTGTTTTCTCTTCATTTTATGTTTGCCTGTAATTTGGGCGGAAGCATTTCGCCCCTGCCGCTGAATCCTCGTTCAACGGCTTTGCTGTGGAACGTCTTTTGGAGGCTCTGCCTCCAGTGATTTTGATGCGAGGCAGAGCCTCGGGAAGTCTGCTCCAGCGCTGAACACTGGAACGGGTTTGTTCTATTTTCTGGCGGAAGCATTTCGCCCCTGCCGTTTAATTTTCAATTTTCAATCTGCAATTTTCAATAAATAATGCGCAATCAACCCCGGGTTTTTCTTCAAATCCCTGCCCGCAAACAGTTGATATTGCCGGGTTTGATTCAGCAGCATTTTCAGAATTTCCAGATGCCGGGGCGTCATTTGCGGGTCGTAGGCAAACAGGGTGCTTTGATTGACGAGATGGCGGTAACCCGCGGATTTTTCAGTGACCGGAACCAGTCGGCTGCGCGGTGCGTCAACGATTTTTGGGAAAATAATCGTCCCCGGCAAGCATTGGGATTTGAATTGCCCGGCATAAATTTGTTCCGGTTGGATGAACTGTTTAACGCCGTTGGACAGCGCGCAATCTCGCCAATATTTCGCGATTTTTTCAAATTGTTGCGCCGTGTCGGGCAGAACGTACAGCCGCTGCCGCATCGCCAGCGCATCCACCCGGCCGTCCGCCGTGGGATGCAGCAAAACGGAATCATCGGAAAGATAACGCCACCCTTGCTCAAGCAACGCCAGCGTCAAGGTCGATTTGCCGCTGCCGCTTTCCCCGACCAACAAAAAGCCTCGCCCGCAATGAACCAAACAGGCCGCATGCAAAGCAAAAAAATCGCGATAGCGCAGCAGCGACAAAAGGCTGTTGATGATGATATCGATGTGTGGTTGTCGCAGCGCGTCCAGATTGCGCCACAACGGCGAAAATAGAAAACCGGTTGCCTGCAGCGTTGTCATATTCAGTTGAAATACAGCCTGCTCGTTTTTGACAAAAATTTCGTCGCCTGCCCGCCACAGCGTCAGCGAATTGTAGTTCCCGGCTTTTTCCGCGGTTTTCGGCAGACCCGGCAATTGTTCGCGGGTTTTAAAATGAAGCGATGCGGCAATCGTTCGCGGGCGATGATCGAGCGGCGTCATGCCAAAATAATTCAACAGCGATTGAACCTGCCGGTCAATCGCAGCATCGTCACAGCAAATTTCGATGACCTGTCCGTGCAGATCAAAAAAACTTTTTAGAACCAGCTTGGTTGCCGTTTGTATGTGATTGATTTTTATGATGATGCAACCTCAGTCGAGTGAATATTTTGTGACGCTTTTTTCGGAAAAACATAGGTCTCTTTAAATTCATTGCGGGGATTCCCGGCTTCGGCAAACGGCTCTCCGTCAAGGCTGACCCAGGCATGTCCGTGTAAATTTCCGGCGTCATTTTTGGAAATACCAAAATGAATCTTTGCCGGATGCCCGTATTTTCGCAAAAAATGAAAAAGAATCAGCGATTGTTTGACGCAGTTTGGCGACAAAAAGCCAATTTTGAGGTTCAGCAAGCGTTTCGTGAGTTGGATCAGCCGATCCAAATCTACCGGCAGCTTTCCGGATGTCGATTTCGCATCGAAAAACAGGATGAGCGCGGGCAAAGACAGTATGCGCTTGAGCAGCGGCAGCAGCATCAGCAGACCGGTCATTTCGAGCAGCAGCCGGATTTCAATCATTTTCGTTTTTTTCAGTGCCCGCAAAACGGCATTTAGGGCGTTGATGTATCGCATGAAATTTACAGTTTAGTTTCTGTTAATAAATGAGTTACCCATGAAAACTCCTCAGCCGATATTTTACGTTGTAAAGTTGGATAAAGCGAGGAATGCTGTCAATGAAGCAGATGATTCAATCACGAAATCGAATCATAACAAAGTAAGCGGTTTTTAGACATTTAACGTGAATTAAATCACCCGTTTGCCGGGGATAAAATTTTTACCCATCAAGTCGGTAAACAAAATTATTTGATATTTTAAATCAGACAAAATGATTGATGACAAAATGGTTAAAAACAAAAGAATATTTCAATCATTATTGTCAATAATTGCTCTTTCTTGTTCATTTACTTATTTCAACAGAACGGCGGGGCAAAAAAAAATCCTCCCGGCATTTACACACCGGGAGGGAGAGGAGGTAGGAAATGTAGGGAAAGTCTGGGTATTTCTGTTTTCAGCATTGCTGCTTTGCGCGCGAGTGATCAGGTAAAAATGATTTGTCCGCCGGCCGCCAATTCATAGAATTTTCCGACGTTGATCACTTCTTCGATCTGCTCGCAAAAATCATCTTTGGTCAGGTGAAACATTTCAACCGTGGCTTTACAGGCGTACATGCGCGCCCCGGCGTCGCTGATCATTTCCAAAAATTCACTGACCGGGGGAATGTCCAACTTGTCCATTTCTTTCATCATCTGCTTGGTGGCGAAGGATGAAAGTCCCGGTAAAACGCCGACCAGGGATGGAATATGCATGGCGGGATTGCCGACAGTTGCCACTTTCAGATGATCCATGCGTTTTTTCATCACGGCATCCAGTCCGAAAAAAGTGAAAAACAAATTGGTTTCAATCCCTTCCATGCGCGCCCCGTTCGCCATGATCAAACCGGGATAAACCCCTTCCAAAGAGCCTTTGGAAATAATGATGGAAACTTTTTTTATCTTTTCGTCTTTGCCGTTGCCATTAAACATGATGACACGCTCCTTTTTTTAAAGTGTTGAAATGCTTGAGTGCTAAAGTGTTAAAGTGTTAAAGTGTTAAAGTGTTAAAGTGTTAAAGTGTTAAAGTGTTTAAGTGTTTAGGTGTTTAAGTGTTTTGGACTTTTGACAAATTTGTCCTCTGTTTTACAGCCAACTGCGCCAAAATCCGTTATCTATCACACTTTTTTATACTTTGGAGCTAAAAAGGGTCAAAGTTGAAAAGTATAAAAAAGTCATTCTTGTTCAAAATTCAACAAAATGCTAAAGACTATAACCCATTATTAACATATAATTTAAGTGCCAATTAAGAAAGATTAAGCTAATTCAAGCCGTACGTGTCAAAAGTCTAAAAGTGTTAATGTGGTTGTGTGTTGGAGCGTCTGATTGCTGTGTTAAAATATTTGTGTAAGTATGATAACACCGCAACGCTGTAACACTCCCACACTCCCACACTCCCACACTCCCACACGATAACACGATAACACGATAACACGATAACACGATTAAACTTACGCGCTAAATTATACACACCCCTGCGGTTTGCCCAATCCGGCAATAAACGCCGCTTTTTTCGCCGGTCCTTCGGGAAATAATTGATACAGATCCTTTGTGGGCACGCCGCCGACGTTTTTGATGCGCCGTACCGTGGGAATTTGTCCCCGTTCTTCGTATTCCCGGCGCATAAAACGAACGACTTTCCAGTGCATGTCGGTCAATTCGTAAATGCCCACTTTTTCGGCCAGAATCGGGGCCATTTCTTCATTCCAATCTTCCGGATTTACCAAAAATCCCTCTTCGTTGACTTCCACGGTTTTGCCTGCTAATTCCATTGTTGCCATGACGATCTCCTTTTTAGTTGTTGTTTGTATTGTTCATTTTTATCGTTGAGCCGTTGGTATTGGCCATGCTTTTCACAAATTCCAGCATAAAAGCCAGCCCGCGTTTAACTTCCGGATCTTTCAATTCCCGAAAGATTTCCCGGAAGGATATTTCTTCGTTTATTTCGATGTCCATTTTTTTGTAGAAACCAAGCGCGTTGTTCATTGCCCCAAGCATTTCCGGCTGGGTCATATTTTTCACCGTCATTAAAATGTAGGTGATATTTTCACGCAGGAGCTTCACATCTTCCACGGTGAACGAGCTGACAATCGTATCGACAATCTTCGCGGCTTCGCTGAAAAATGAGAAATATCCCTTGCGATCCATTTCATCCAGCTTACGCAAAACCTCGCCAAATGCCTGTTTTTGAATGGGTTTAACATCTTCCATAAAATCCATGAAGCTTTCCAGCTTGTCCATCATTTTGCTGAGGTTTTGGGTATTTCGCAGCAGTTTTTTTAGCAGATGCACCAGGTCGCCGGTCTCAAAATGCGGCGCGACTTCTTCCAATTCTGTCACCAGGTTTTGAAATGCATCTTTGCCGATATGCGTTAAATCGCGTTTTAATTCCTCGAATTCACGCTGCTTGCGTTGCTGTTCCTGCATTTGCGCGACCAGTAAATCGAGCTTTTGATGCATTGTTGCCAGTTCTTTTTCAAGCTGTTTATTTTCCACGACTAAGTTATTTTCCATGATTACGCCCTCATTTTACCAGCCATGTTCATTTGCGCTTCGATGGGCAATTCCGCGCCTTTCAGCAACAAATTCCAATACACCCAACGAAACATCACTTTGCCCCAATGATTCATTTTGGTTTCCTCTAACAACGAAAACGGCCCCACGCCCGGCAGGGGAAATTTGCCCGGCAGCGGCTCCACATCATAGTTGAAATCGATCAAAATGCCCTTGCCGAAACCGGATTCGATAAAGCAGTTGGCGTGACCGTCAAAATGCGGCTGGGGTTCCCGCCCATCGATGACGCGCAGAAAATTTTCATACAACACATCCGCCTGAAAATGCGCCACTGAACCGGCTTTAGAGCTGGGCAAATCCGTGGCGTCGCCGATGACGAAGACGTTTTCATATTCTTTTGAGCGCAGCGTGTGCGGGTCCGTGGGAATAAAATTCAGATCATCGCCCATGCCGGAGCGGGCAATCAGGCCGGAGCCCATGTTCGTGGGAATCGTCACCAGCAGATCGTAGGAAATCTCTTTTTCATCCCAGGAAACGATTTTGTTGTTCGCGCCGTCCACCCGCCCGGTGCTGAACTCGGTGGTCAATTTGATGTTCTTTTTCTCCAAAAATTGCCCCAGAAATTTCGCGGCAATCGGTTTGGTGAACGCCCCGGGCAGCGGGGTCACGTATTCGATTTCCACTTTATCGCGAATGCCCTGTTCGGTAAACCACCAGTCCGCTAAAAACGAGAATTCCAGCGGCGCCACCGGGCACTTGATGGGCATTTCCACAATGTTCACGACCATTTTGCCGCCTTTCCAATATTTCAGGAAATTCGCCAGCGCGGTCGCGCCTTCGACCGTGTAGAAATCGAAAATATTTTTGTGCCAGGCGCCGTTGACCATGCCTTCGGTTTCGCCAGGATTGATTTCGCTGCCGGTGGCAATGATCAAATAATCATACGGCAGCACTTTTCCGCTGCTCAGTTTCACCTGGTTGGATTTCGGTTTGATCTCATCGATTGGAGAGATAATCACTTCTACATCCGAGGGAAAATAATCCCGCCGCGGTTTGATGACATCGCTGCGATTATAAATGCCGAAGGGAATGAACAAAAACCCCGGCTGGTAGTAATGCGTTTCATGCTGATCAACAATGGTGATTTGCCATTCTCGCTTGTCCAGCACCGGCGCAAGCTTGTTGACCATCATTGTGCCGGCAGTGCCGCCGCCCAAAATCAATAGCTTTTTCATAACGCTTCCTTTTTATTTTTAAATCAACAAATATTGTTTTGTTACTCCGTTGTCGCCGTATGTTGACGTCCGTAAATCACTTCTTTCAGGTTTTCGCAGCGGGTGACGCTTCGATAGACATTG
>CAYVDX010000200.1:0-6684 GCA_964450485.1 uncultured Calditrichaceae bacterium | reverse complement strand
TAACAGAAAAAGAATTTCTAATAGCTGATAAATTAGAAAATGATTATTGCCTTTTTATTGTATTAAATTTCGCTGATAAACCATATCACCAATTTGAATTTAATCCATTAAATAGTGGTTTATCTTTTAAAAAAATTAAAAGACAAATTACTCAAATTTCATATAGAACGATGGTTTAAATGTAATATGTTTTGGGAATGTCAATTGTGTGCGAGAGAATACATGTTTGAATAACATATAAAACCTCTCGTATATCCCGATTTGCCTCTTTTTAATAATGGCTGATACTTTTTCTAAGAGTGAACGTTCTCAAATAATGAATTCTGTTAAATTCAATTGGAAAACCAGATTTTGTCTTTCCGAAATACAAGATTGCAATATTTACAGATGGTTGTTTTTGGCACGGTCATAATTGTCGTAACACAAAACCGGCTGATAATGCGGAATATTGGAATAATAAAATAGCTAAAAACAAACTACGCGACTCACTTGTTACAGAAAATTTGGTTTCAAAAGGATGGCAAGTTATTCGATTTTGGGAATGTGAACTTCAAAAGAAAAAGTATCAAATAAAATTAAATATTATCTTTGAAGCAATTAATCGGCATGGCAAATAATTGTTAGCTAACAGAATTGTTCAAATTTGACGAGGCTTTCTATAAAATTACCGGATATAAAACCGCTTTCAGATATGGATGATCATTATTTAAGAGAAATGTTAGTTTCTTCGCTTTATAATATCGAAAAAATATTAGCAAAAGAAGCGGCCCAAATATTAGGGAAAACAAGACGAGAGTTTGAGGAAATATTACCAAAATTTGGTTTTTCAATCTTCAATGATTCCTATGAGAATATCGAAATTGAACTGAATGCATAAAGCCCATGGCAAATACAATTGTAAGCGATACCGGTCCGCTAATAACGCTTGAAAAGATGAGTGACAGGTACGATTTCATCCGCAAATTGTACGACAAACTTTCAACACAATTTCACGATTTCAATTCATAATACACGGAATTAAGGTATTCCCGGCGATGAAACCGCTCGGAAATCCCGATCAGCGATTCCGTTGAACCGATCATCAGCACGCCGCCGGGGTTTAGCTGATTGGCAATCCGCTCAAAAAGCGTTTTACGATTTTCCCGGCTGAAATAGATGGCCACATTCCGGCAAAGGATCAGGTCAAACTTGCGCAGCCCGGTAAACGGTTCCAGCAGGTTCATTTTTTTGAAAGAGACCATCGCCCGGATTTCGTCATTTACCTGCCAGACATTTCCCTTTCGCATAAAATACTTTTCACGCTTTACCGGATCCAACCCCCGTTCGATCTCGGTCTGATTATATTGCCCGTAACTTGCCTGGCCAACCGCCGCCGGCGATAAATCGGTTCCCAAAATGCTGATCCGCCATTTAAAAACATCGCCAAGCAGCTCTTTCAGAATGATGGCGATGCTGTAAACTTCCTGTCCGGTGGAACAGGCCGCGCTCCAAATATCTAAGCTGCGCCCCGCTATATTTCCTGATGATTCAGCGCGGTCGATCAAATCGGGAAGTATCTTATTTTGCAATAGGTTAAACGGCGAGCTATCCCTGAAAAAGAAGGTCTCATTCACCGTGATGGCGTCGATCACCCGGTTGATAATACCCGGGCTGGATTGGCTTTTTATTTTATGATAAAGCGATTGGTAGCTATTGCAACCCAACTCCGCGGCGACAGGTCCCAAACGATTTTCGATCAAATAAGCTTTTGATTCATTCAACTCAATACCGGTCAGGTCTTCGACGCACGCTGCCAGATTTTTAAATTCTTCGGGTTTTATCGGTTCCATTTTTCAATGCTCTATGGTAATGGTTGTCGTTATGATTATTTAACAATCCGGGTAATCTCGACGGCAATCTGATCGAGCGGCAGGACAAGGTCAACCACCTCATTTTTGATCGCCTCCATTGGCATGCCAAAAACCACGCAGCTCTGCTCATCCTGGGCGATGACTTTTGCGCCTGCTTTTTTCATCACTTTTAACCCGGCCGTGCCGTCGCGTCCCATGCCGGTCATAATAATTCCCAACGCGCGATTCTGATAAACTTCCGCCACCGAGCGAAAGAGATAATCCACCGAGGGGCGGCAATGATTTTCCGGGGGATCATCTGTCACCATGATGCACGGTTTTGGGCTTCCCTGGGTGCAAACAATTTTCATCTGCTTCCCGCCCGGGGCGATGTAAACATGACCGGCTTCCAAAAGCTGGCCGGCTTTCGCTTCGCATACGGTTAGCGCGCTTTTTTTATCCAGAGATTCCGCCAGGGCGGCGGTAAACACCGGGGGCATGTGTTGCACAATGACCACCGGCGCCGACAAATTTCCCGGAATTTTCGGAATCAATTCCGCCAGGGCATTCGGCCCGCCGGTGGAGATGCCGACCGCGACGATTTTGGGGCGAAAGAACGGGCTGAATTTCCGCGTCGGTGGAACCGGGGCAGCCGTTTGTTCCCCGGAAAATCGCTGCCGGGCCGGGCGCGTACCGAAAAAACCATTTCGGGCGCCCCGCTTATTGATCGCCGCCTTGACAACGGGTTCCAACTGCGATTGAAGCTGCTTCAAATTCTCCTGGAAATTATTGCCGGCGGCTTTGGTGATAAAATCAAACGCGCCTAACCCCAGGGCTTTCAGGGTGATTTGCGCGCCTTTTGTGGTATAAGCGCTGACCATGATCGCCATCGTTTCCGGCGATGCCGCTTTTAAATGCCGCAGGGTTTCCAGCCCGTCCATTTCTGGCATTTCCTGATCCAGGGTAACGATATCCGGTTTTATTTCCGTTATTTTTTTTAGCGCGATTTTGCCATTGGGCGCGCTTCCCACCACTTCCACGTTCGGCATTTCACTCAATACTCTTTTAAGAATCGTGCGGTAAAACGCGGTATCGTCAACGATAAAAATGCCAATTTTTTCCGATTTCATTTTTAGCCGCTTTTTTTGAATTTACATGATCAATTACGCCATTAATGAACTTTAAATTTCCCGGTCAATTCTTTTAGCTCCCGGCTAATTTGCACCAGCCCGCTTGAGCCGTCATTTAACTGGCTGCTGGCCTGGTTTATCTGATTACTGACATGGTGCACCTCGGAAATTTCGGTTGCCACCAATTTGCTTACACCCGCGCTGTTTGTTACTTTTGCGGTCATGTCATTAATACCGGCCGCCGCTTGTTCAACATTGCTGGCAATATCCCTGGTGGTGATGGATTGCTCTTCCACGGCAGTGGCAATTTCGGAAATAAGGTCGTTTACGTTTTTAATAACCGAATTGACCCCCTCGATTTCAGAGACGGTTCCTTCAGTGGTATTTTGAATTGCCTCGATTTTTTTGGTTATTTCTTCGGTGGCGGTATTGGTTTGGTTTGCCAACTCCTTCACCTCGTTGGCCACCACGGCAAAGCCCTTGCCGGCTTCACCGGCGCGGGCGGCCTCGATGGTTGCGTTCAATGCCAGCAATTTGGTTTGCTCGGCAATATCAACAATAACTTCGATGACCGCGTTAATCTCCCTGGCGGCGTTACCCAGTTTATTGACCTGGCCGGAGGCGTTGCTGACGCTAACAACCGCATTCTCGGAAATTTGCCGGGCTTGTCCGGCATTTTGGGCAATCCCTTCCACCGTTCCGGTCATTTCTTTCGCGGCGTTGGCAATAACGTTTATATTCGCGGTCGCCTGCTCAACAGTGCTGGCAACCATTGTCATATCCCTGCTCAGTTCATCCGTGGACAATTCCACCGTATTCGACTTTTGTTCCATTGCCGTTGCGTTGTCGGTCATCTGTGTGGAAACCGCCGCCAACTCCGTTGCCGCGTTGTCAAGACTAACGGCGCCATTGGAAATTTCCCGAACGATACCATGGAGATTTTCAATAAAACGATTAAACCACATTGCCAGTTCACCAAGTTCATCACCGGAATCGATATGCACTCGTTTCGTCAAATCTCCCTCGCCCTGGGCGACATCCTTAATTCGTTCCACCATTTGCCCGACCGGGCGGGTAATGCTTTGGGTAATCAAAAAAGCAATTGCGATGCTCAGAACGATGATGACGCCTAACATTGTTTGCATTGCGGCGGTGGTTTCCCGGTGGGTGTTTTCAGCATGTCTGTAAAATTCATCCGCCTTGTTGCTGGCAAAATCAACCAGGTGTTGAATTTTTTCATCCAGCTTTTTGACATGATTGGCGCCCTTGCCTTTAGTGATGGCCGCGGCGGCTTCCCGGTTTCCGGCTTTCATCAACCCGATGACTTCATCGCGGATCACTTTCCATTCCTTGAAGGCTTTATGGGCGGCTTTTACATCTTTTTGATCGCCCAAAAACCGTTCCATCACCAGGGCAAAGTTTTTTTCCGCGGCTTCTTCATAGTGATCAACCCGCGCCGTCGCCGCGGATATTTGGCTGGCGTTTTCCGCCAACGCCACATCTTTCATGGCGCGATGCATGGCAATGATATTTGTCCGGATATCCCTGGTATGATTACTGACGACTAAGGGATGACGATACAATTGAGTCGTCAAATCTGCGAATACATCCATTTTTGATATCAATACGAACCCCATGACCAGGGTTAGCAAAACCACCACTCCGAAACCAATGCCCAGGCGGATTCCGATATTTAAATTTTTTAACATGGCGGTAATTCCTCAATTATTGTCATTATTGATACATTTCAACCTATCTCGCCGGCGACAACGCATCCCGGTTCATTTTTAGCACCTCGTCAATATTCAGCACAGCCGCCAACTGCTGCCTCATTTTGTAAATATTACAAAAATACTCCCCGGCAATACCGCTGATGTTCGATGGCGGGGGCTCCAAACAATCCGGTTCAACGCTGACAACATCCACAATCGCATCCACCAAAAATCCAATTTTTTCGTCCTGGTAATTGACCACGATGATGCGCATGTCTTCATTCAGCGTCCGCGGCTCAAACCCGAACTTGATCCGCAGATCAATGACCGTGATAATCTGTCCCCGGAGATTTAAAATTCCCCTGACATACTCCGGCGCGTTGTAAACACGGGTAATTTCCAGTTGCTTATTGATCTCCTGAATGTATTCAATGCTGATCGCACAGGTCAATTCTCCCACTTCAAAAATGGAAAACTCCTGGGTTCGAGCGGCTGGTGTGTTTTTCATTGTCACTCCTAATTAAACTTAAAATTCTCCGCCAGCGTCTTTAATTTCTGGCTCATTTCACTCAATTCCGAGGCGCTGCCATCTATGTGTTGGCTGGCGGATTCAACCTCGTGGCTGCTTTGATCCAGCGCCATAATATCGGACGCAACCATATTTGTAACACTTGCGGCCTGCGTAACATTAACACTCATATCCTTGATGCCGTCGGCTGCCTGGCCGATATTATCAGCGATATCCCGGGTGGTAACGGATTGTTCCTCCACGGCCGTGGCAATGCTGGCAATAATATCATTTACCCCGCTGATAACATCATTTATCTGCTGAATTTCGCTCACCGTCGCATCCGTTGCCCCCTGCATGGCGTTAATTTTATTAACAATTTCTTCCGAGGCGGAATTGGTCTGCTTGGCTAACTCTTTCACTTCATTGGCGACGACGGCAAATCCTTTACCGGCTTCACCGGCACGGGCGGCTTCGATGGTGGCATTTAATGCCAGCAGCTTGGTTTGCTCGGCAATATCCAAAATGACTTCGATCACCTGGCTAATTTCCCGGGCGGCGCTTCCTAACTGGTTAACCTGTTTCGAGGCTTTGTCAACGCTGGTAACCGCGTCAGCGGAAATTTTTTGGGCCTTGGTGCTGTTTTGAGCGATTTCATTAATTGTGGCGGTCATTTCCTTGGTTGCGGAGACCACCACGCTGACGTTTCCGGAGGACTGTTCGGCGGCCGCGGAAACGGTGTTCATATTTACGCTCATTTCCTCGGCGGATGCGGAAACGGAATGAGACTTTTCCTTCATCTGGGTGGCATTTTGTAACATCTGGGCGGAAACCTCGGAAAAGTTTTGAGCGGAATTCGACAGACCCACGGCATTCTCGGAAATTTCCTGGAGCATTCTTCGCAGTTTTTCCGTCATGGTATTCAGGGCCTCGGCCAACATGCCAATCTCATCCTTGGATTGATGGTCTATGTGTTGATCCAGGTTGCCGTCGGCGATTTCCCGGGCGGCGTTTGCCATTTTTACCAGCGGCCCGGAAAAAGCCCGACCGACATAAACCCCTAAAGCAGTAATAATTAAGGTTGCGAACAATATTGTCATTATAGAACCCCGGAACCCGGCTTCCAACGGTGCGTAAACCTCATCCTGATCAATTTCCACGCTCAATATCCAGGGATATTTTTTCTCGCGTAAATATAGACCTAAAATCGGATGTCCATCATGGTTGGTAAATTCCCCGACGGCCAAGTTCTTTTCCAAGGCGATTTTAAGACCGGGACTGTCCATTACGCCTTGCAGGTTGGATTTTTTCTTCACAACGGCAACCCTGTCCAGGGTGGTCAAAAATATTTTCCCGGTTTTTCCTAATTGAAACCCCTGGCTCAAAATCCGGTTGATGTATTCAATTTCAATTTCAAAAACCAACACTCCAACCGTGTGCCCCTGGCTGTTTTTGACCGGCTGAAGAAATAACTGGTGATAATGATCCGTCTCTTCAAAGCCATA
>CAYVDX010000199.1:339-6702 GCA_964450485.1 uncultured Calditrichaceae bacterium | reverse complement strand
CGGCGACGCCTTAATCGGGCTGGCATATTCACAGCTGATGCGCGTCCCCGACAGATCATTAAACGCGGTGACAAAGATTTTTACCGAGGCATTGGTAAAAGTATGCGAAGGCCAGGCGCTCGACAAGGAATTCGAAGCGCGGGACGACATTCAGTTGGAAGAATATCTCGATATGATCGCTAAAAAAACAGCCTGGTTGATAAAAACCGCCTGCGCCCTCGGCGCTCATTGCGGCAACGGCACGCCCGGGCAGGTCGATTTGCTCACATCCTTTGGCTATAACCTGGGGATGGGTTTCCAAATTCAGGACGATTTGCTGGATTTTGTCGCTGATGAAAGTAAGCTGGGTAAAAAAGTCGGCAGTGATTTTCGGATGCGCAAAACCACTTATGTGACGCTAAAATATCGCCAAATTTTACAAAACAGCGCAGAATATCGATCAAATTATCCGGCGGATATTTCCAAATACAGCAGTTTTGCGGAATTTCAAGGCGCGCTTGACGAACTGTCCGTCATTCCGGCCGGGCAGCAAGAAGTAGATCATTATATTCAATTAGCGATTGGTGATTTGGGGCAGGTAATCCCGCCGGAATCGGGCAACCCGCTGTATGAAATTACTCATTTTTTGCAGCGTCGCCAGTATTGAGCCGGTCAACAATTTTTCGCATCAAACTCAATAAATCCCTTTGAATTTCCCCTGGAAGTTGCTCCCAAAGCGCTGCAAACGCACTCGTCGCGCCATAGCCGGGTCGCGGTTCCGCGATTGCGTGCGGTGCGTCGTCGCTCTTTTTGCCGGTCAAAATCCATTCAATGGTCGTGTTACCCAGGCGGGCGATACTCAGCAGCGCTTCCGGCGGGGGAATTCGCCCCTGCAAGTATTGAGAAACAGCCGGCTGGCTGATTCCCAACAAATCCGCCAACGCCTGTTGATTGAGCCGCGCCTGCGTCATAATTTCCCGGATGCGTCCGCTGACCTGTTTGTTGCTGCTCATCATTTGCCTTTCCCGGGGATGGGTCTCCGGTCGTTTATTGCAAATATAATATTCATAATATTGTGAAGCAAAGAAAAAATGGCATATTATGAAGCAAAGAAAAAATGGCGCTTCATATCAGCTTGCCCGAGAACCTTTGCTGCAAAACAGTCGTAAGATTTGTATGCGAAAGCAAATAATCACATACTTTGCGATGATATTGCTGGCAACCCCAACTGCGCTTTGGGGAACGCCGACGGACAGCACATTAAACGCGTTGCGCACCTCAAAAACCCTGGAATTGCAGGCAAAATCCCGGCTTTGGCTCTGGCAGCACGAGGACGGCATCAGCCCATCGCTGATGTTCCAATACCGCCCTGCCGGCCCGCTGCCGGGATTGCCGTCGTTTAACGCGGCTTCTTTTTCGCGTGACGCGCGGCAACCGGCGCTCGATGATTTTCAAAACAGCACCGATTATCTGAAAGACTACGCGCAGTGGGAGCTTTCCTCGGAAATCGCCAAAGGCTCCCAACCGCTGATGCTTTCATTCCGGAAGTTAGCGCAAGCTGTCGGCAAGCTTTTCAAAAAAGATGCCGGCAAGTATGAAAATCTGCCGCGTAATTTTGTGCTGTCCGATCAAGAAATCGACATGCTTCAGGCGATCTGGCGGCAGCCGAATATTTCGACAACGGAATGGTACACGGCTTATAATCACAGCGCGCAACCCCCAAAGCTGCCGTTTCTTTTGTTTGAGCAGGCGATTCGCGGTTTGGTCCGGCAAGGGCTTGTCCGGCAACAGCGCGTAAAGTTGAATTTCATCGATACTCTCAAAAAACCGCGGTATCGATACGCCGCCGTTTTCAAGTTCAAAACGATTCTGCAATATCTTCGCGAAGCGCTTGTTTTTAGCGACGCCCTGGGCAATGGGCGTCGCCATTTCGATTTATTGCGAATGAAAGCGCGCCTGACGGACAGTGCGTTTCAAACCGTAAATTAACGCTTCAACCTGCCGTAATGTCAGTCTTCCAGCAACATTTTTCGGCGATACTCGCACGCCATTTTGAATGCTTCTTCTTCACCATGTTTGTTGATGGAGAAAAATTTGGTGCGGGCTTTACCGCCTTTTTCCGTCCAGCAGACCCGAAACGCCCGGTAAGTTGAGCCGCCGGGATTTTTCCGTTCGATTCGCTGAACGCCGATCACGCCGGTATTATTGTTCCGGTTTTTGGTGACAATAACCCGGTTGGGAATATGCTTCGGCTTTTCGCCCAGCGCTTTGTTGAAAACTTCCCGCATCTCTTTTTTGTAATAGCGACGTGCTTTGCGAAGCGCTTGTACGATCCCGCCGTATTTGCGATCGCTAAAAAATTTGGATTTGACCTTACCGTCCTGCCGGATGCGTACATACCATCCGTGGGTGTGATTGTGGTCGGAATCGATGCGGGAAATGCCCTTGTAAGAGGGGCGTGAATTCGTGAATTTTTCAGAGTTCCGCTTCCGCGAAAGGGTGCGTCTTTCCTCTTCAAATTCAAATGGGGTGTTATTGAATGGCGTCTTCATATCATCTTCCCTGATTTATGAGTGACTATCCTTGTTAAGACGAGAACAGCCCGTCCCGGTCTGTTCGCCGATTATTTAGTGGCTTTTCAAAGTACCAAAACGACGATATGTGAATTGGGACGCCAGTGTAATCTATTTGTTTACAAACAATTAGAAGCCTCGCTATCCCCAACCCTTCTGTTGATCGTCACCTATATTTACGACCGGGAAATTGAATACTTCAGCGAATTGGATATTTTTTTGAGCAGCGGCGGAGATGTTGAAGGGTGATGGTGGGACGCTGATGGCTGAACGCTGAACGCTGAAGTGATTTTTTTTATCCTTTATCCCACATCCTTTCGCAGCATGTTAATGTCCCATTCCCCGCATCATCGGAAAAATGTGCAGCAAACCGGGAAAAATCGATTCCAGGCTTTCCCGCGCGCCCTTGGAGCTGCCGGGCAGGTTGATAATGAGGCTGTTCCCGCGAACGCCGGTGATTTCCCTGGAAAGCATGGCATAAGGCGTTCGGTCTTTGCCGTGCCTGCGGATGGCTTCGGCAATGCCGGGGAATTCGCGTTCGACAACTTCGCGAGTGGCTTCCGGGGTCACATCGCGGGGGCCGGGACCGGTGCCGCCGGTCGTGAAGATGAGATCGATGTTTTCCGCATCGACCAGGGTCTTCAATCGGTCGCGAATTTGGGCCCGTTCGTCCGGCAAAACCTCGTAAATCTTCACATCCATGGGTTGATTTTTCAAAAAATCGCGAATCATTTTCCCGGAACGATCTTCGCGCTCTCCGGCGAATGTCGAATCGGAAATCACCAAAACAGCGGTTTTTAACGGCGGGTCAAATGTTTCTGTGAAGCTGCTTTTGCCGCCTTTTTTCTTGATGAGTTTGATGTCGCCAAAGGAAAGATGGGCGTCCAGCGGCTTGAGCATATCATAGATATTCAGCAGCGCCCCGGTGACGCCGGTCAGGGCTTCCATTTCCACGCCGGTTTTCCAAACGGTGCGGGTTTCGCAGTAAACTTTAATGCGCGCTTCTTCGATTTCAAAGCTCAAATCTACCCAATCCAGCGGCAGGCTGTGGCAAAAAACCATCCAGTCCGCGCAGCGTTTCGCGGCGTTGATGCCGGCTGCCCGGGCAACTTCCAGCACATCGCCTTTGGGGACGGTGCGTTCTTTAACCCGTTGAATGGTTTCCGGGCGCGCCTTTAAAATGCCCCGGGCTTTGGCATAACGCAAGGTGTTGAATTTTGGACTGACGTCAATCATGGTTCGGTTGCCAACTTAAAGGGTTGAGAAAATCCGGGTAGAATCATGGGGCGTTTTGTTGTGATCACCAAATCCTGGGCTTAAATTTTTTGGAATTTTTTACTTCCATGATTTGGTCGCCAACGCCCAAAACAAAAAATCCTTTTTTTTCAGCATATTTGAATTGCGTCGGTTTGATATTCAAAGCCGCTATAAATCCGATAATTTTTTTATCGCGGTACTCCGGAAAAAATTCCCGAAACTCTTTGATCTCGGTGATAAATTCATCAACATACTTGTTCCGCAGCGTCGCTTTAGTGCTGTTCAAAAAAACAAAATGTTGCGCCAGGGCAATGGCGTCAAATTCTCGTTCCCGGCCGTCCGGCAATTTACGTTCAACTAAAAACATTTGAGCTTCTACTTCTAAATCGAACGTTTCAAGAATAATGCGTTTAAAACTCGGATGTACCAAATCCTCTACCATCGTGCCCATTTTCCGGGCTATTTCGCCCCATTTTCGATTCATCGCACGGCGATCCTGGCGCATTTCCTCTATAAACTCGGCTGTATTTTTTTTAAACTCAGCCATCTCGTTCTTAAACTCAGTCATTTCGTTCTTAAACTCAGTCATTTCGTTCTTAAACTCAGTCATCTCGTTCTTAAACTCAGCCATCTCGTTCTTAAACTCAGCCATCTCCTTTTCAAGCGCACGCGATGAACGCTCCATTCGCCGGATCGTTTCTGTCGTGAATGTTTTGTATTCACGCATCTCTTTTTTAGAGGCTTCGCTGGAGCGCTCCAGGCGAATAATTGCCGCACTGGTCTGTCGCATATATTTGCGAAAGACATCCTCCAGGCTATCCACACGTTTTTCTATATTTACCGCCATGCGCATTCCATTTTTTTTAAGGCTTTTTTTAATATAAATGCATTTTTTAACAATCGCAAATAAAACGTCGGGGGCAAATTTTCAACCGCCGATGAGCGACATCGATTTGCTGACGCCGTTTCTCGCCGGACGCTGTCGTTGCGCCGCCCAGCCATCCCGGGCACGGTTTCCGATATGCAGGCGAAAGGCGCTTTTAATATCGTCATCGCTGAGGTCGCGACGCATTAAATCTCGCACATTCATTATTTCGTGTCCGTACAAACATGTTTGCAGTGCGCCGCCGGCGGTGATGCGAATGCGGTTACAGGTGCCGCAAAAGGTTCGGCTGAATCCGGCGATCACGCCAACCGTGCCGCGATGTCCGGGAATCTGGTAGTTTATCGATGTGGAAGCCGGTTCATCCGCGAGCCTGTACATGCCGGGAAATTCCGCGCGCAGGGTCTCGACGATCCGGCGGTAATTCCAAAGCAACTTTGGCCGCCCGCTGTTTGTGCCGTTAAAGGGCATCTCTTCAATAAATCGTACCGCGACCGGATGATCTTTGGTCAACCGGCTCATGGGAAGGAGGTCTTGCTCGTTTTGGCCTTCCATCAGCACCATGTTGATGCGGAGCGGAATGTCGTGGGCAAGCGTTTGGTGGAAACAGTTCATCACTTCGGCGAATTTGTCCCGCCGGGTGATGCGAAAAAAACGCTCCGGATTGAGCGAGTCGAGGCTGAGGTTGATGCCGCTCACGCCCAATTCCTTCAATTCGGGCAACAGCGGCCCGGTCAGCACGCCGTTGGTAGTGATGTGAATTTTTTCGACGCCGGGAATATCGCGCAGGCGGTGTAGAAAATCCATCAACCCGGGGCGGACAAACGGCTCGCCGCCGGTGATGCGCACTTTGGTGACGCCCATCGACGCCAAAAGACGCATCAACCGCTCCATTTCCGCAAAAGTCAGCAACTGATTTGTGGGCGAAAAGCGCATGTTTTCCGGCATGCAATACGCGCAGCGCAGGTTGCAGCGATCCGTTACGGACAGGCGCACATAATTGATGCGGCGACCAAAATTGTCGATCAACATATTTTCTGAAGACGAGGCGGCGGGAACATGAATTTCTTCTGCCGGCGAAACAGCAGTGTTCATTGGTGACTCCTTTCCAAACACGGGAGGCGAATTCGTTTCCAAATTAACCCTTCCCCGCCATTGCGGGGTGATTCTTGCGAATCATCGGCCTCATACCATATTCCAACGCATCGGAACACAGGCAAGTCGGCTCGGAGTAATAATTTAAGATTTTTTTAGGATTTAAGATTCATTGTTTTAATTTTTAAGTTCCTTTTGAAGACGTTCAATTTCACTTTCCGCCAAATATAAAAGGTGTCCCAGGGAAATCAATCGGCTTTCAGGTGAACCCATTTCTTTCTCAATGCGTGTTGCCGAACGAACTTTTTCATATAAATTATGTGACAGATTGCGCCACGCTGATGTAAGATTAGAATAAATTTGAACTTCTATATTGATGTCATTTTCAAAACTGATAATTCCGTGAAATGCAAAATAACCGGAAGCCATTTTCATTTCCTCATCTACTGTAATGCTTTTTATATTTTTAAGCCATTTGTCTTTTTTCTCTTCATCGTGAATAATTGATTTCACCCTTCTTAGTCTGTCGGAAAGAAATTTTCCATGGAAAAGTGTTGAGGCTACAACGGAAGTACG
>CAYVDX010000199.1:0-329 GCA_964450485.1 uncultured Calditrichaceae bacterium | reverse complement strand
AATTAAATCTTTGATTTCCTTTTTTAAGTTCGATATTTGCACATAGTTTTTTGAACGGTCTTTGTTCATTCTCCATAATTTATTAAGGATCGATGAAGTAGGTTTAAGAAAAATGTTATAATCATTTGGTGGGTTCAACAAAGGAGATTTAAAACTGGCTTTTATTTTGCTTATACCAACCGTGTTCAATTCTCCTTCGCAATATTGAACCAAATACATTATTATTTCAGCAATATTATTGATTGCTTCTTTTGCCTCATTTCTTAATTCATCTCGAAGTTTATTTATTTTCTCTACTAAATTTTTGTCTTTTATTATCGCACTTTCAT
>CAYVDX010000198.1:0-6721 GCA_964450485.1 uncultured Calditrichaceae bacterium | reverse complement strand
GCGGCGCCATACCTGTTTTTATCCCTTCCCACTTGCTGAAAATTAACGTTACTTGCATCAACCCTGTTTCTTACGCCTAAAGAGGGATTCACAATATCATAACCGACATTGAGCAAATCAGCGCTTCGGTCTCTGTTCTCCAAGTCTAACTGGGCAAACACCCCAAACTTGTTCTTAAAAAAACGGTTACTTGCGCCAAAAACATATTTATAATCCCCCAGGGAATTTTGCAGCCCATTGTATCCGTTTTGCGCGATTGCATCAAATTTTATTCCCGAGGGCGCTTCTTTCAATTTGAAATTGACCGTGCCGCCAATGACGTCGGCCTCCTGGTCGGGCGTTATGGCTTTAATAACTTCAATCCCCTGGAGCAAATATGGCGAGATCATGCTCATATCCGTACTTCTGTCTCCGCTGCCGGTTGCGGACATTTTCACGCCGTTCACTGTCACTGCATTATATTTAGGAGACAGTCCGCGAATAACCACTTTATTTCCTTCCCCGCCGCTCCTTTTAATAGAAACCCCCGGCAAGCGACCCACGGACTCAGCGGCATTGGCGTCCGGTAATTCCTGGATGCGCGCGGAGGAAACCACATTGACAATCGAGGTTGCCGTGAGCTGTTTGTTTATCGCCTCAAGCTGGCCTTCCGCCTGGGCAGTCACCTCAACTGCCTCACCTTTTACAGAGACATTTTTTATGCTCAAATTCTGATTAAGGGTTTGATCTTCTTTAACCGTAATCTGAACAATCTCATCTTGATAACCGATATATTTCACCCGCAGATTATAAACGCCGGCCGGGACATTGGTTATGATATAGAAACCGTCCAGGTCAGTCGCTGATCCCAAACCGGTTCCATCCAGAAATACATTCGCTCCGATGAGCGCTTCATTTGTAACGGCGTCTTTAATGATCCCCCGAATTGTTGCCGTTCCCGCGAACAAAACAGAGGTGCACAAAAATAAACCAAGCAAAATCAATTGACCGGCTAAAGAGAATTGCCGTCTTAAACTCATGATTTCAACCCTCTGACTTTTATTTAATTTTTTGTTTACGACAGTTTATCAGGTCTTAATTTTTACTGAAAAGTGACGCGAGAGAATTTTTGAATACAATTTAATTTTGTAACATAATACCCTTTTTGAAGCATTCAGGTAAGTTCTTTACTGTTAATTTAACAGTTACCAATAGTTTTAAAACAGGTCTGATTTACTTTTTGCATTTCATTTTTTTATTGAGTAATTTGTTTTAAAAAAGCGCCGAGAGCAATTTCCGGCTGTGATAGAACAATGATTTTAAGGCACTTACCGTGGATTCAAAGGACGTTTAAATGATCACAAGAGAAACAAAATTAACCATCCTTTCAGAAATTCTAAAAAGCGCCGAATTTGCAAATTCCAACACATATCAAAAGCTGCTCACATACCTCGTTAAATCATCGATAAACGATATTACGCCGAAAGAATACTCCATCGCGGTTGATGTGTTCGGCAAAGATTCCGATTTTAATCCCGGCATCGATTCCACTGTTCGGGTTTACATCGGCAAGCTGCGCAAAAAACTGGCAAATTATTATCGGGATGAAGGTAAAAAAGCAAATGTCCGGTTGGAAATTCCCAAGGGGCATTATGAAGTCCGGTTTACGAAACACACACAGAAACGCGCAAAAGAATTTTTTCATAACGCAAACGTCCTTTTTTCCGCAATCATCGGTCTTCTTTTGTTGATGATTTTTTATCTGCTCATCAAAAACACTTCACTCAACCGCCATGTCAATCAGAAACAAATTCAACTCTCACGAAGCGTGGTATGGACAGATATTTTAAGCTCAAAGCGATCAAAGCTCATTGTGTTGGGCGACGATTTTTTCTTTCTGGATAAAATTGACAAAGAAGAAACCATTATTCGGAAGCATTATATTAATTCATTGGACGCATTTAAACGTTATGAACAAAGACACCCCGAAAAAAAAGGGCTTGAAAAAACGCCCTACGCCTTTATACCCAGGATTAGTGTTTGGCCCCTTCCGGAAATCATCCAAATGTTTAAACCGGATGTACAGATTAACCTTGATTACTCTTCGCATTTGGAAACAGACGCCCTGCTCAAAAACGATATCATCTTTCTTGGCTCTTTTCGAAATCTCTATTTGCTCGACCAGGCATTCAAATTTGGCGGTTTTGATTTTAAATTAGGGGCGGACACGTCGTTTATTAAAATAAACACACCCGATACAAACCTCACTTTTACGCGAACAGGCTTTCCCGATATTGGACATACGGACTACTGTTTGATGCGAAAAATACCGGGACCGAATCATAATTCAATTATTTTGTTTGTCAGCTTTTTTGAAATAGGCATCACCGGTGCGGTGCATTATGTGACTCATGAAGAAACTTTAAAAGAAATTGAAAACGCGTTTCAGGAAAAATACGACGCCACACCCGAGTATTTCGACATCCTGTTTAAAACGACGGGATACTCGAGAACTGCATTTACAACCCACATCGAATATATCGCCAGGATTAATCCCCAAACAAATATTTGGTAATGTACGGCAAGATGCGCCTATTTTTGATTTGGCATTGTGCCTGACTAAAATAAATGCTATCTTATCCGGCGAAATACGTCAAATTGACCACGCTGCGAAACGTTGACGATCTTAAAAAGATATGATGATGAAAAATATAAACAATCAGCGAATAAAGATTTCCAAAGCCGGATTGATCATTGCGGCAACGCTTTTGCTCGCTCTTTCTGTTTCATCCCCGTTTTTGCATCACCACAAATCGCTGGTTGAACCCGCCGAGTGCGCCGCCAATGTTTTTCAACACAATTTAGTTGCCAGCGGCCCTGTTTTTCTGTTAATTTTATTACCCGCCCCTCAATTTGAAACGCTTAAAATCTTTTCCCAGGCGCCTGTTTTTTCGGTATTTACCGGTTTTGTTTTTGCCAACAAAGCCCCTCCTGTTGCTTAAAATCCCCAACTAAAATTCTTGCATGCTTTGCGACGGCCTTTTATCAGCTCCACACCTGAGATGGGTTGCGCGCAAACATTTTACTTTCTTTTAGCAAACGGCTAAAAGAAAATTTTTGGATTTTAACGCAGGAGAAAACCGTGAAAAAATATCACTTATTCATTATTGCATTGATTTTCTTTTCCACGTTTATTTTTGCCCGGCAGACAAAAAAAGACACCACCGCGCAAACACCCCAACCGGCGCAAGCGACCCAAACGGTGATCGATACCGCTGCATTGGAAGCGGAACTGGCCAAGGAACTGGGCGTCGATGGGGAAAGCAGCGCGGAAACGCCGCAAACGCAACCGGTTTTGAGCGGCAATGCGAATCGCAGCGGCTCAAGCCTGAACCCGAAAATCAGCATGGTGGGAACGTTTCTCACCTCGGCAACCGAAGCGAACGCGGTTGCCAAAACCGTGGATACCGGTCTTTCCGAAGCCGAACTTTCGCTTCAGGCGTATGTTGATCCCTACAGCAAAGCGGATTTTTTTATCGCATTCGGCCGGGAAACCGAAGACCCGTTTGCCGGCCCTGATTCCGAGATCGCAGCAAACGGAGAATATGAAGCAGAACTTGAAGAGGCGTTTGTCACGTCTCTTTCTCTACCTTTTGGGTTGCAAATAAAAGCAGGCAAATTTCGTAGTAATTTCGGCAAAATAAATCAAACCCATCCGCATGCCCTGAAATTTCTGGATTTGCCACGTATGCATGTCAACTTTTTGGGTGACGAAGGGCTTGGTGATCGGGGACTCGGCGTAAACTGGCTGATACCCAATCCATTAAATTTTTTCCAGGAATTAACCGTTGAGGTGACCTCCGGGGCATTGAACGGGCCCACTTTTCAGGGCGGCAGCAACAACCTGCTTTACCTGGGGCATTTGAAAAATTTCTTCGATCTCTCCCCAAACAGCACCCTGGAAATGGGATTTAGCGGCATTTACGGCGCACACAACAACGCCGGGGACAAAACGAAAATCGGCGCGGTTGATTTGACCTATAAATGGAAACCGCTTCGCCAAAACCGCTACAAAAGCTTCGTCTGGATGACCGAAGGACTGATTAGCAACCGGGATGAGCGCGCCGGCAATATCACCAGCCGGGCGTTTTATTCATTCATGGATTACCAAATCGCCAAACGCTGGTTTCTGGGCGGACGGTTTGATTATTCCGAATTTCCCGATAACAGCGATTTGAACGAAAAAGCGTATTCAGTGATGCTCAATTTTTTTACCACCGAATTTCAGAAAATTGAACTGGAATTTCAGCACGGCGATCCGGCGGAATTCGATAGTTTTAACCGGGTGCTGTTGCGCGCGGTGTTTGTCATCGGCGCACACGGGGCGCATAAATATTGAAGCGCGAGGCGTGAAGCGTGATATGTAAGAAATTGTTTCTTCACGAATTACGCATCACGAATCCCCCCGGAAAACCGAGGCAGGCTATATCACGAACAATATTCTAAACACATCATTAACAAAGGAAACAGACCATGAACCAATCATATTTATTCCGGAATTTTCAATCCGGCAGACTGATTTTTTTTCTCCTCATTTTTTTCACTTTGTCCACTGTCGTATTTGCCAAAAAGTTAAAAGTAGTCACATCGTTGACCGATTTGGCCAGCATTACAGAAGAAGTCGGCGGTGATCTTGTCGATGTTTTTTCCATCGCCGTGGGCTACCAGGACCCGCATTTTGTTGACGCGAAGCCGAGTTATATCATCAAATTGCAAAAGGCCGATATGTTTGTGCAAGTCGGGCTGGATTTGGAAATCGGCTGGGTGCCGCAATTGCTGGACGGCTCGCGAAATGCCGACATTCTCCCCGGCGGCAAGGGATTTGTGGATGCCTCCAGGGGCGTGCCATTGCTCAAAGTTCCCCAGGGCGACCCAACCACGCTGCGGGCGCAGGGCGATATTCATGCCTTTGGAAATCCCCACTACTGGCTGGATCCGCTTCGCGGGAAAATCATCGCGCAAAATATTTTTGAGGGATTGGCGCGTTTGCGGCCGGAAAATCGCGCCGAGTTTCAACAAAATCTCGAACGCTTTCAACAAAAAATTGACCAAAAAACGGCTGAATGGAAAAAGCGGATGGCACCCTTTGCCGGCGAAAACATTGTCGCCTATCACGATAGTTGGCCCTATTTTGAGGATCGCTTTGGTCTTCATATTGTTACTTTTGTAGAGCCGAAGCCGGGCATCCCGCCAACGCCGCGCTATCTTGTAAAAGTCATCAAAACGATCGCCAGCAACACCGTGCCGGTGATTATTATTTCACCGTATTACAGCAAAAAATCGTCAAAATTAGTCGCCGCCAAAACCGGGGCGACGCTGGTGGAACTGGCAACGTCCGTGGGTGCATACCCGGAAATTAAAACCTATTTCGACCTGTTTGACTACAACATTGACAAATTAACCGCGGCTTTTTCCCAAAAAGGCGGCGCAACAAACGCCGCCGGTAAATAGGAGACTGTAAAATGTTGGAAATGTTAAATTTATCTTTTATGATGTCTGCCTTGCTTGCCAGCCTGGTAATCGGATTTTTGTTGAGTTATTTGGGAATCCACGTCGTCGGGAGAGGGATTGTTTTTGTCGATCTGGCATTGGGACAAATCTCCTCGCTGGGCGTGGCGTTTGCCGGTTTTTTGCATTTTGGCGAAAATTGGCTGCCCATTGTTTTCACCCTTTTAGGCGCTATTTTGCTCTCATTTATCCACATCCGCGACAAGCGGTTGCGCCTGGAAGCGGTGATCGGGATTATTTACGTGGTTGCGGCGGCTGTCACCGTGCTGGTCATTTCCAAAACGCCCCACGGCGAAGCGGATATTTCGGAGGTTTTGTTCGGCACGCTGCTGGCCGTTTCAGCGGAGGAACTGCGAAACCTGGCCATTGTTTTTGCGGTCTTGGGGATTTTGCATTTTTTCTTTCGCAAACATATTTTCCGGGTAACCCAAATGATGGAAAAGAAAGAAATGCTGGCATTCACGACGAAAGATAAAGCCTGGAATTTTTTCTTCTATCTTTCCATTGGTTTGGCGATTGTGTTTGCCGTGCGGATTGGGGGCGTGCTGCCGGTTTTTGCCTACCTGGTGGTTCCGGCGGTCAGCGCAATCATGGTGGCGCGGCGAAGGCTGTGGCTGGTGCTGATCACATTTTTCAACATGGCCGTCGCCAGCTTTTTCGGTCTCTGGTTTTCCTATACCTTTGATTTTCCGGCAGGACCTTCCATCGTCGCCTTGTTTGGCGTCATTTTTTCAATTTCAGCAATCATCCGGCTCATTTGGATAAAAAGCGGTTGGACGAATGTCAGCGAAAATTAGCGGAGCAGGGTCATTTTGCGGGTGAACACCGCTGCGCCGGCTTGCAATCGATACAAATAAATACCGGAGGCGACTTCCCGATCATCGCGGTCACGCCCGTTCCAGCGAATTTCGTAGCTTCCCACGGTTTGCCGGGCCGTTACTAACGTTTGCACGTTGCGCCCCATGACATCAAAAATCGTTAAGCTTACTTCCGCGGCCGCCGGCAATCGGTAATTGATGACTGTCTCCGGGTTAAATGGATTCGGATAATTTTGCGACAGAAATATTTGATCGGGAATCAATGGGTTGGACTCATCAATCGAAGTAATCACTTCATTGAATAAGTCCTGAATTTCCGAATCGCTTAACGCCCGGCTAAACAAGCGGATATCATC
>CAYVDX010000197.1:0-6728 GCA_964450485.1 uncultured Calditrichaceae bacterium | reverse complement strand
CTCCAAGCTCAATGCGATAGCCCTGAACTTTTACCTGGTGGTCGCGCCGTCCCAAATAAGTCAGATTTCCATCTTCACCAATTTGCACAAGATCGCCGGTGCGATAAGTCCGGTCGTTAAAATGGGATTGTAAAGGATTTTGAACAAACAGCCGGGCCGTCTTTCCCGGATCATTCCAATACCCCTGTGCAACGCCGGCGCCGCGGCCATAAAGCTCACCGGTGACGCCCGTTTGGGTAACAGCTCTTCCATTTTCATCCAGAATAAAAATCCCCATGTTTTCGCACGCCTTGCCGATCGAAACCGGTGTGTTTGAATTCGGATCGAGATTTTCCACCTTGAATGAGGTGATGACATTGGTTTCGGTGGGACCATACCAATTATAATAATCCGCCCCCGGAATACGTTGAATCAAACGCTGTAAATGCTTGATCGGAAAAACTTCGCCGGCAAAAATGATGGTTCTAAGCGCCGAAAAATCGTGCGCGTCCATTTTACCGTGCGTCAACATGTGCACCCATGCGGACGGAACGGAATACCAAACGGAAATTTTATTTTCACAAATAAATTCAGCCAGTTTTACGGGAAATTTTGCCGTATGCGTTGGAACGGGGTACAGCGTCCCGCCCGCTTTCACGGTGACGAAAATATCAAAAATTGAGAGATCAAAGTGATGCGGCGCGTGATTGGCAACCCGGTCTTCGGGCTGCATTTTTACCGTTTCGTACGCCCAATTGATGAACGTAAAGGCGTTTAAATGTGAAATCATCACGCCTTTTGGATCGCCGGTAGAGCCGGATGTGTATAAAATATAGGCGAGGTCTGTTTCAATGGATTTACGCGCTGGGGTATCATCCGCTTCGCCTTGAACCTCGCTCCAGTCGATGGTCGCAACGCGGGGGAGTTCAGTGGAATATTGCCCGCTGTCTGTCAAAATAACGCACTCGAGCGGGCTTTCCGCATCGATCATCCGCGCGACAAAGTTCATTTTATCGCTACCGGTGAGCAGACATTTGATGTCGCAGTTTTTGATGATATATCCAAGCCGTTTTGCCGGGGCCCACGGGTCAAGCGGCACATAAACCGCATCGGCCTTCAGGATACCGAAAATGCTGATGACGGAGGGGATTGATTTGTTGATGTAAATTCCCACCCGATCGCCGGGAGAAACGCCCTGTTTTTTCAGGGATTGAGCGACCTGGTTGCTGAGTTTGTCTAATGCCCGGTAGGAAACAGTTTGATCCTGAAATACCACGGCGTCTTTTTCCGGGTAACGCGCCGCGGTTTCACTGAGCAGTTGCGATAAAGTATAGATCATGGCTAACCATCTGTTTTTATTTAATTGTGTTTACAAGCCTAAGTATTTTGCAACGATGTTTTTTTGAATATCGGATGTGCCGGAATACAATATGCCGCCATAAGCATCTCTCAAATCGCGTTCAAGTTCATATTCACTCATAAATCCATATCCGCCAAAGAGGCGTATCGCATCGCCGGAGGAAGCGACCCAGTTTTCGCTCAGGTAGAGCTTTGCCAGGGCTGCTTCCATCGGGCATTTTCCGTAAGTTTTTTTCATCCAGGCGACTTTGTAAAGCAGCAAGCGGGAAGTTTCCAGGCGCAGTTTCATGTCAACAATGCGGTTGGAAACGGATTGAAATTTGCCAATCGGCCGTCCGAATTGTCGGCGTTTTTTGACGTGGTCGATGCAGCGTTCCAGTTGATATTCCATGCCGCCAACGTAGTTTGCTAAAATCGAAGCGCGCTCCCATTCCATCGAAGCATTGAAAATGCTCGCGCCGGCGCCGGTTTTACCCAACAGGTTTTCCGCTGGAATTTCACAGTCGTCAAAAAATAATTCACTAATCGTTGATGTTTTCAAGCCCATTTTGCTCATGTTTGGACCCACCCGGAGACCGGGCGTATCTTTATCCACTAAAAACGCGGTAACGCCCATAAATCCCCTGGATTTATCAATGGTTGCAAACACCACAAAAAAATCCGCCACCGGCCCATTGGAAACAAATGTTTTTGATCCGTTTAAAACATAAGACTCGCCGGTGAACGTCGCTTTTGTATTCATGCTAAAGGCGTCCGAGCCGGAATCCGGTTCAGACATGGCATGTCCGCCAATGATCTCGCCGCTGATCAATCCCGGCAGGTAGCGCTGCTTTTGTTGATCCGTTCCAAATTCCCAAATCGGCATTTGCACGCTCCACATTTGCGCGTTGACGCCGAAAACAAGCCCGTTATCCCGGCAGGCGTAGCCAAGCCCTTCCATCATCAGCATTGTGGTGACGACATCCGCTTCCTGTCCGCCAAATTCTTTGGGAAACGGAAGCCCGTGAATGCCGAATTTTGCACATTTCGTCCAATTTTCCCTGGAAAATCGCGCGGATTTATCTCGCTCAACGATGTTGTCATTTAATTCGTTTTGGGCAAATTTGATGACCGCTTTTTTCAGGGAAAGTTGTTCTTCGTCAAATGTGAAATCCATATCAACTCCGTTCATGCGTTGGTAATTTGTTCGGCGAATCTTTCGCTCACATCTTTTTTGCTTTGTTTAATTCGTTTATCAAACCAATTTTCTTTTGACCACCGGTGCAGATGCGGATAGCTGTAAATGTATCGCTCATAAATACGTGCAAATTGGTGTATTTTTTCAGCAATGGCATCTTTTGAGTTCGTGTCCGGGTCAATTTGTAATGGCTGCCCAATCTCTATTTTTATACCGAGCCTGTTTTGCGTATCAATTGCAAATGTCGGTAAAATCACGGCGCCGGTTGCCTTGGCAATGCTCATCGGACCTGTTGGGAAGGGGAGGGTTTGATTTAAAATGTTGACATTGACAAAATTGAGCGCATGAAGTCCGTCTCCCAAAATGATTAAAATTTCATTGCTTTTTAAGGCCCTGAGCAACGGTCGGACATTCAAGTCAGCAACTAAATCGCAATTGTCAAAAGCATTTTTTGCGAATTGAAATCGTCCGTGCATATATTTACAAAACGTTGACAGCGGCCGTCGCCGCCGCCGCCACTGCCGGTCTTTTTTGTAGCGATTGCTAAAGGTGGGCGCGGATTTTACACCGATTAAATTGATCTTATAACCGCGCAACCGCAAGATGTGGCTGATAATCCGCCCATAGCCAAAATGCGCGGAGAGAAGTATTACGCCGCGTTTTTTTTCAAGCGCGGAATCGAGATGTTCCAATCCGCTTATCGGCCAGTTTCCCGGGTTTTTGAAATGTTTTAGTTGCGGTAAAACGAATGTTAAATCGTTTTTTTCCAGGTATTCAAAGTGTTGCCGGGTGATTGTCCGGAGGGCTTTATCCGACATTTCATTGCCATAAATAAACCGTAAATTTTTTGCAATGGAAAAACGCTTTGGAGAAAAGTGCGAACGCAGCCGCCCCTTTATTTTCGCGATTAAAAATAGCCGGGAAATAGATGCGCTTGTGTAGAAAAAATATGTGAGCATCCATTGCAAACTCCAGTATAAATCACTCGGTTTTATGAGTTTTTTCCCCATTTATCCACACCCATGGTTTAACATTGTTTAGCGGAAATACTGCGATTATGGCTTCGCTTTTCCGTTCCCCAAAAGTGTCACCTTAAACGGCGTGCGATCGATGACATTGCTGTAAATTTTTAAGGTGGCGCTTTTTGTTTCCATCGTTGCAGGGTGAAATTTTACACGTAGCGTCAGCGATTGATCAACGGGAATGCTGATCGGCGCATTCTTGCTTTGATTCACAATCGTAAAATCATCCACATTCCATCCGGTCAATTCTATTTTTTTGATCTTCAGCGTTGCGTCACCGTTGTTTTTGATGATAAATTCCTGTTTTTTGGTTTGGTTGATTGCGAGATCCCCATAGTCAAACAATGCCGGTGATACAGAAATATTCGGTGCGGAAATGTTGCCGCCGGATGGCAGGTAATTGTGATAATATCTCATCCTGCGTTTATCGCTGGCAAGCACGACAATGCCGGATTGCCCGGTCAGGCATTGCTTGGTCGAAGTCGGATCGTTGATTTGTGATTTTGCTTCAGTTGTTGCAATAAAGGGCTTGCCATTGCCGGGCGGAAAATAAATGCTGTCCAAATCCGATGATTTGTAATAAATCGCCCGCGATTTTTTCCCGACTTGCAGGCGATAAAAAACATAAAGCTTGCGGGCGGATTGATCGATCAGCAGGATTGCCCGGGAAGGTTTCGTGCTCTCTTTTCCATGCACTTTATACGCTTTCCAGGATTCAGGCTGCAAATAATCCGCGTCTTTATCGCATTTCAGCAAGACAAATTTCGGCTCATTGTAAAGCGTTTTGACAACCGCGTATAACCCCCCGTTTTCGTCGCAGCTAAAGCTGGCCATGTTGATGTGATCATCGGTCGAAAGCGAATAGGGAGAAACGACCCGCCAGGCATTGTCATCGGCGCCGTCTTCGTGGGCGGCAAAATAAAATTTCCCGGCGTTTTGATTGCTCCACATCACCCCGATTCCATGATTGAACGCGACCACGGTGGAAATATCATCTGCCGCAACATGCGCCGCGGAGTCCACGCCGGAAACGGAGGCAAGAGAAACCGGCGTTCCCCAACGTGCATCATCTCCCTTTAAACTGTGATTAATCATCACTTTACCATCCTCAACATAGGTGACCCAAAGCGTTCCCTTGGTATCTTTTGCGATCGTCATTGCCTCGGCGACGCCCCCGGAGATGTTTGCCGCGGGAAAACCGGGATCGCTGGCATAGCTTTTCGTTTGTGTGTCATAGCTGTAACGAAACAGTTTCGCCCCTTTTTTGGGCGCATGGGCGCCTTTTTTATGGAAAACATGCGAAAGGATATACAGTTTTTGCCCATCCCACAGTGCGTCTGATTTGCTGTCCGAACGGCGGTCTATGGGGGTGCCGGTGTCAATCCAGGTCTGCGAAGGCGAATCCAGCCTGAAAATGTGATAAGCGCTATCGCCGGTGCTCCACATTGCCGCCCACCACAAGTTGTCATTCCACCACAGTTTGCTCTCTGGCTTTTCACCGGTGGTTCGATTGTCGCCGCCGGTGTTTTCGGGATAAGAAATGTCCCGGTAACCGGCATATATCGGCTGGGATTTTTGAGCGGTAGCAAAAGTAAGCAGTATCCCAAGAAATACGATGCTTAATATCATTGCGTTTGTAAAAGCGACGATGCAATTTTGATCGTGCTGGAAATTTCGAGTGCTCATCGGGTTATTTATCTCCTTAAAATTTTTTGTTGAAATGAAACGGCGGCAATTTGTGTGCGCTTATTTAGCTGCTTCAACAAGCTTTGCGCTTTCCTGCTCTGCCGTTTGCCCAAATTGATACTCATATAACTCTTTGTACTGGTTACTATTTTGCAATAATTGATCATGCGTACCATAAGCAACCAGTTTACCCCGGTCTAATAATAGAATCTTATCCGCATGAGCAATCGTGGAAAACCGGTGGGCGATGATAAATGTCGTCTTGTTCCGGGTCAGTTTTTGCAGCGCTTCCCGGATCATTGCTTCGGATTTGGCGTCTAAGGCTGTTGCCGGTTCGTCTAAAATTACAATCGGTGTATCGCGAATGATTGCGCGGGCAATATTAATGCGTTGCCGTTGACCGCCGGAAAGGTTCTCTCCGCCTTCGGAGATCATGGTTTGATAGCCGTCCGGCATCGACATAATAAAATCATGCGCCTGCGCTGCCTTGGCCGCGTCGATAACTTCATCCTCACCGGCATCCATTTTTCCAAAAGCAATGTTTTCGTAAACGGATTTATAAAAAAGCCGCGCTTCCTGCATTAAAATCGTCATTTGATTTCGCAACGATTTGATGGTCAGTTTGCGGATGTTGTGCCCATCGATGAGAATTTCTCCTTTTTGCGGATCATAAAATCGCAACAGCAAGCTAATCAGCGTTGATTTACCCGCTCCGCTATGTCCAATCAATGCAACGGTTTCGCCCGGCTCAATGGAAATGCTAATCTTCTTCAAAACCTCGCTGCTATTTTGATACCCAAAAGACACATTCCGAAACTCAATTTTTCCGGTCAACGGCGGCGCGGCAATCGCGTCCGGATCATCTTTCATCTCCATGTCGCTGTCCACAATTTCCAGCAATCGCCGGCAGGCCACTTGCGCTTTGATCAGGTTTAACATCATCCCGGCAAATTTTTCCAACGGTTTATAAATATTTCTTAAATAGCTGACAAAAAGAATGAGCGTGCCGGGTAAAATCGCCCTTTCCATGGTTAAAATGCCGCCGTAATAAACCACCGCGCCGGTGCCGATTGCCATCAGAATGTCGTTCATCCGCTTAAAAATTTTGGCCAAGCGAATGGCGGAAATTCCCGCGTCCAGGCTTTTGCGATTTTCCGATTCAAAACGGGCTTGTTGTGAATCCTCCCGGTCATACGCCTGTATCAATGCCATTGAAACAACATTTTCCGAAATCAGTGAGCTGACCTTGCTTTCTTTCTTCCGCTTTTTTTCCGTTGCTTTTTCTACCCCGGCCCCGAAGCGTTGATGGTAAAAATAAATGATGGGAATAACGCTAAAGGCAACCAGCGTTAATTGCCAGTCCAGGTAAAGCATCAATCCGATATGAGCGATAATCGTGGTGATTTTTGAAACGGTAAAATCGGGAAACCCGACTAAAACGGTGCGGACATTCGTAATATCCGAGGTAAGCCGGTAAATCATATCGCCGGATTGAGAAGCGTCGG
>CAYVDX010000196.1:0-6730 GCA_964450485.1 uncultured Calditrichaceae bacterium | reverse complement strand
GCAGGTTAAGCCCCTCGATTGTAACCAAATGTTTTCCCTGGAGTTCGCCCAGCGGCAACAGGCAGGAAGTAACCGGCTTGTAAGCCACTTGCTCGCCCTGAAACTCGCCGATGAGCACCGCGCAAGCGCCGCAATCGCCTTCCTTGCAGCCCTCTTTGACGCCGGTGAGACGCGCATTTTGCCGCAAAAAATCCAGCGCCAATTGCCCCGGCGACGCCTCCGTGATCACGTCCCGGTCGTTGAGAACAAAACGGATTTTCATCAACAGCCTTCCCTTGTTTCAATGATAAAAATCAATGCCGATAACGCCAACCGAAATTTCTGAACCGCATTGGTACTTTATGAAGTATAATTGTAAAAATCAAGTAAATTACATGTGAACCGTGCAAAATAAAATCTGCTTTAATGCCTAATTCGCACATTGACAACCCATCAATTTCATCTTAGATTATCATTTTGTTGCTAAATTTTTTGATATTAAACCGGATGATTTTCATTTTATGAACTTGGATCAAAGATACGTATTCACATAACCTGAAAAATCGATAAAGTAAAATAATGTTATTTAACTCATTCTCTTTTCTCATCTTCTTCCCCATCGTCGTGTTGGCCTATTTTGCCATTCCCCATCGTTTTCGCTGGATGCTGCTGCTGGCGGCAAGTTACTATTTTTACATGAGTTGGAAAGCGGAATACCTCGTACTGATTTTGATTTCCACTTTGATCGATTACAGTGCCGGCATCCAAATGGGCAAATGCGAATCCCACGCGCAACGACGAAAATACCTGATTCTCAGCCTGGTTGGAAACCTGGGAATCTTGTTTTTCTTTAAATACGCCAATTTTTTCAGCGAATCCCTTCGCTTTACCCTGGCGCAGTTCAATATTTTTTACGATGTTCCGATGTTCCATTTTTTACTGCCGGTGGGAATTTCGTTTTACACCTTCCAAAGCCTGAGTTATTCCATTGACGTGTATCGCGGCGTCAAAAAACCGGAGCGCCATTTTGGCATATTTGCATTATACGTTTCCTTCTTTCCACAATTGGTTGCCGGGCCAATCGAGCGCTCCACCCATCTGTTGCCGCAATTTTACCAGGAAAAAATGTTCGACGCCGACCGCTTCATTTCCGGGCTGCGGCTGATGCTGTGGGGATTTTTCAAAAAGCTGGTCATCGCCGACCGCTTGGCAATTTACGTCAACGAAATTTACAATCATCCCGCCGAATACCAGGGTTTAGCGTTGCTGATCGCCACGTATTTTTTCGCTTTTCAAATTTACTGCGACTTTTCCGGGTATTCGGATATCGCCATCGGCGCGGCCCGGATTTTCGGCTACGATTTGATGAAAAACTTCCGGCAGCCCTATTTTTCCCAATCCGTCGGTGAATTCTGGCATCGCTGGCATATTTCGCTGTCCACCTGGTTCCGGGATTATTTTTACATTCCGCTGGGCGGCAGCCGCGTGGCAAAAGCGCGCTGGTACGCCAATTTGATGATCGTTTTCGTGATGAGCGGTCTCTGGCACGGCGCTAACTGGACCTTTGTTTTATGGGGATTTTTGCATGGATTTTACCTTGTTTTTGCCATCATCACCCGCACGGTTCGCACGTCGCTCATCCGCGTTTTGCAATTGACAAAATTTCCAAAAGTGCACAATTTCCTTCGCGTTTTCATCATTTTTCACCTGACAACATTTGCCTGGATATTTTTTCGCGCCAACTCCATCCCGGAGACGTTTTATATCATCGAAAAAATATTTACCCTTGATTTTTCCGCGGCGAGCCTGAATCAATTAAACGCCGCGCTGGGTTGGGCGGAATTAATGATCGCAGTCGCTTCAATTATCTTTCTGCAATTCGTTCATTATCTGCAATATGCCAACAAACTCGACGCTATTTTTCTGCAAAAACCGCGCGCTTATCGCTGGGCAATTTATTATGCCTTAATTTTGAGCATCGCCTTTTTTGGCGTTTTTAATCATACGCCGTTTATCTATTTTCAATTTTAGGCTTTTATCTTTACGCGTTGAGAATAAACCGTTGAAACGGTTTTGGGATTCCCGATTTTTTAACCCGGTGTGGGCAAGATGTATATTCAATTACAGTAACCGTTTCAACGGTTTTTCACTCTTTTAGTAAGTTGAAAATCCTTAAAGTAGAAGCATTATGATTCTGAGATTTCTTCGCTTTAGCATCATTCTCGTTTTTTTGTACCTGATCGCCAATCTCATTTTTTCCGCGGTTGGGATTGGCTACAAAACGATCATCAAAACCGCAACCCGCAACCCGGTGACGCCTGGCGCATTCGGCTTTAGCGAGGCGCGCTTTCGCGATGTCCAAAATTATCGCGATGTCGATGTGGTGTTCATCGGCTCATCGCACTGCTATCGCACCCACGACCCCCGGATTTATGCAAGGCATGGCATTACATCGTTTAACCTGGGAACGACCGGGCAGACGCCCCTGAATTCCTACTTTGTGCTCAAGCGTTATTTTGATCAACTTTCGCCAGAACTGGTGATCTTTGATCTGAATTACCGGGTGATTAATCGCGATGGTTTGGAGAGCTTTTACGATATTTCCATCAACAGTTCGTACGCGCCGGAAATTTTGGAGATGGCGCTGGCGATTAGAAGCCCACATGCCATCAACGGCGCGATCTCCAAATGGCTGCTTTCGCTGACCGGGCTGGAGAAGCGGCGGCCGCAGCAGCCCATGCCCGGCGAACGTTATATTCCCGGCGGCTATGTCGAATTCACAAAACCGGATAAAAAGCGGCCAAAAAATCGCGGCAAGCAGGACATTTTTGCAGCAAAATCAGACAAGAAACTGTTGATCACGCCCAATGCGGACCAACTGAAATATATCCGTAAGTTGGTGGAATTTGCGAAGCGTAAAGGCGCGAAAATCGTGTTGATTACTAAACCGGAGCCGCCGGAAATGTTGCAAATCGTCGGCAATTATTCGGAGATACACCACACATTTGACAAAATTGCCCGGGAAACCGGCGCGCCGTATCTTGATTTTAACGAAATAGATTTACCGCTCGATTCCCAGCGCCATTTTTATGACAGAGAATACCTGAATTCGGAAGGCGTGAAAATTTTTATCCCGATTTTGATCGATTTCATCCTTAAACGCTGGAGGTTATGAAAACCTCCAGCGTTTTTGTGCATTCTCAGTGGTGCCAGCTTTGCCAGGCTGTTTCGAATTTCCGGACGTCGCCGCTGCTATCGGCAGCGAGAATGTCCCAGGCTTTTTCGATGGCGCCGATCTGCGCGTTGGTCAATTTCCAGGAAAGCGGCGGTGTGTAGTCCTGCCCCTCTTTGCTAAAGGAGGGCATTCGCGGAAAGGTAATCGTAAAACTTTCCAGATCAACGGCGTCCTTCCAGATTCGCTTCAGGTTGCGAATTTCCTGATCATTACGGGCAATTTGGGTGGACGTGCGTACCTGGAACAGGGTCATCAACGGTCCGGCGACCGAAACCACCCAGCCCTCCCGGTTTGCAACCGGCGGCAGGTTTGTGATATCGGGAAAGGCGTTAATCTGCAACACCAGCACCCGTTTGATCTTGAGCTGTTTATTGGCCGGCAACACCCATTTATCCAGCCATTGCAGCGCGGTGAAAACGCCAAAGTTATCAAAATATCCGCCATCGGCGATGTGAAACACTTGCTCGCCTTTGTCATTGCGGCAAATGGGCGTGACGTACGGAAATGTCGCCGAAAGCCGCGCGGCGGTGGTCACGTCGATATCGTATTCCGTGTACAGCGTATTAAAATCCGTGTGTCGTTCCCGCAAATTTTCGCCAAATGTCATAGGCGTGAGCAAAAAACGTCGTCCGTCTTCCACCAGCGTGGCGTTGAATACCGGCGCCGGCAGCGCGCCCTGCATAATTTTCTCCCGCCAGGAGGCGAAAGAGGCGTGGGGATGCCGCATCGCTGATTTCCAATCGACTTCGATCATTGTGCCGCGATCCAGCAATTTTGGCGGCAAAAAGGGCAGACCGATCAATCTCCAAAAATCGGGATATGCCAGTCCCCAGCCGGTGGCGTCCAGGCTTTCCTTGGTGGAATTTTCAAAGATTTTGTGTAAATCGTGTTTTTCCGGAAAGCCGCCCGGGCCGAAATGATCGAGATAGTGCATGGTTCCCACCGCGCCTCCGGAAACCGAGCTGATCAGGCCGATGGCTTTGGCAAAATCATCGCCAAGCATTTCCTGAAAGCCGGTTAGCACTTTTGTCATCCATCCGGCAGCCTGAATGCCGCCGCCGCTGGCGCACACAACCACCAATGTTCGCTCGTCGCTTCCCTGCTTGTCCAAGCGCAGGTTTAATGCGTCAATCATTTTCACCGGGGAGGGCTTGACGCCGGTCGAATCGGGTTTCATTTCGTAAAAATGATCCACGTTAAAAAAACCGTAAGTAATGAAAGACAATAACATAAAGAGGATGACGACCGGCACGCGGGAAATATCAAAAAAGAATGTTACCGCGCCGAAAAAGAGGGTGAGCATCATCATAATCAAAAGGATAAAAAACAATGTGGGCGCCTGAAAATCGCTTGCTTTTACCCGGGGGCGGAGCTTTACGAATCCAAAAACATACACAAGCAATGCCACGATAAAAAAACCCGCGGCGGTCATGTGACCGGATTCCAATTGCTTGGCCTGCGCGTCAACGATCCCTTTTTGAGCATCCCCGGGCATGTACTCAAATATCTTCATCACCCAGGCGGTAAGTTTTTGCGGCGGATCCAATGTCATCATCACGGATGTAAAAAACAGCACTAAAATAGTGATGGCGACGCCTAAAATCATACCGAGCACCTTGTCTTGTGTATGAATATCAACCGAAAGCATGGCGGCAAAAATGATGGTTGGCGCAGCTAAACCCACGGAAATTAAATACAGCCAAAACGTGGATAATGGATTCCATTCCGGCAGATCAAATCGCAGGGGCGCATAGTTTAAAATGATGTCAAAACCGAGCGCGATGGACATGCCGGCCATTATCGCCGCGGAAATAACGAACGCCAACTGTCCTTTTGTGTTCAGCACGAATAAATTGTTGAGCATTGTCCCCGCGACAAACACCGCAACAAATGGGAAGCTAAATAAAAAAATTCCCATTATTAGCGGCACGCGCAATAAAAAGAGATATTGCCAGGCGGCATTAAAATATTGGCTCCATAGAAATACCACAATCACGGCCAGTAATAGAATGGCGCTGATGATTCTTCTCATGGCAACCTCTTTTTTATATTTTGCGTGTTTTGGCGGAACGGTCGCGGTTTCCCGATACAGAAATGCCTTGCGATTCTCCAAAATACTGTTCAGCAAGCGCGATTCCGCACTCAAAAGGATACCGTAAATCTTTAACATAAACAAACGGAGTATTCCGCGAAAAGGCGCGGCAACTCACTCATTTTCAAGCAATGCCCGCATTTCCGCAAACTTCGCTTTTTCAGCCTTGCCGACTTCCGGATAATTCAAATTCAATTTTTTCAGGGTTTTGACAACGATTTCCGCTACACTCAACCGCATAAAGGGTTTATCGTCCGCCGGGATGGCATACCAGGGCGCCCAGGCCCGGGATGTTGCGTTGAGCGCGGCTTCATAAGCTTTCATATAATCCTTCCAAAAGCCCCGTTCTCGCACATCGCCCACGGCGAATTTCCAATTTTTTTCGGGTATATTCAGGCGATCTAAAAAGCGCCGACGCTGCTCTTCCCTGGAAACATTCAGCCAAAATTTGAGAATCACTGTCCCGTTTTGTGCCAGATGCTTTTCATGATCGCGTATTGCGCTAAATCGCTGTTTCCACAGCTGGTTAAGCGGCGGGATTTCCGGCAATTTTTGATACTGTAAATATTCCGGATGCACCCGGACAACCAAGACCTCTTCGTAATAGCTCCGGTTAAAAATCCCGATGCGCCCGCGTTCCGGGAGGCATTTTGTGGTGCGCCACAAAAAATCGTGATCCAGCTCTTCCGGGGTCGGTTTTTTGAAGGAAAACACCTGGCAGCCGGCCGGGTTTACGCCGCTCATCACCGCGCGGATGGTGCTGTCTTTTCCGGCCGCGTCCATTGCCTGAAACACCAGCAGCAGCGCAAATTTATCTTCCGCGTAAAGCGTTCGCTGCAATTCATCCAATTCATCAATCATTTTGCGCAGCTTTTTTTTGCATTCTTTTTTGTCCGGCGCATTTTTTGATAAACGTGTCGGGAAATTGTGAATTTTAAATGTCCGGTCAAACGGGACGAGAAATTTACTGGGAACGGCTTTGAACATATTTTCCTCCGGGTTCAGCACATGGCTACATGTATATTAAAAAAAGAGGTTCTCTGACAAATTTTGTGAAGGAGAACTAAATTCCTGATGTTGTTAAGTTTTTTAACCTTCTCCAACTCCTTCCCTGGTAAGGAACGGGCTAAAAGTCTCCCCCTTGCCAAGGGGAGATTTAACGGGGTTAAAGACGCGGTATCACAGAAATAAAAAAGAAAGCAAAATCATTGGTAAGCGCAAGAAAAATTTTTTCCCTCGTTCAAAGCGGAGCTTTTTTGAAAAAAGCGTAACAAAGCAGAAGCTATGTCACAAAAAGGAAAAAAGGCTGACCATGGTCAGCCTTTTTTCGTACCGGCGGTGTGTGTCGAGAAGACAATCAAAAGAAAATAAGTGTTTGTGTAGCTCTAACAGCTTTAGAAGCGCATCCGCACTTTCGTACAGTC
>CAYVDX010000195.1:0-6743 GCA_964450485.1 uncultured Calditrichaceae bacterium | reverse complement strand
CCGTTATCGCGAATCCGAAAAACCGTTTCGTCGTCCTTCTCATCAGCGGTCACGATCACTTCGCCCCGCCGCCCGGCTTGCAGATAGTTAATCGCATTGACCAGAATATTGCTAAAAATTTGCTCCAGCGAGGTGCGATCCGCGACAACTTTCGGCAGGTTTTCAATTTTTACAATCGCTTGTTTTTGTTCGATTTGATGCGCCAGCGAATCCAGGGTTTTCTGCGCCAACTCCTGCGTATCGATTTCCTCAAAATTCATCACCCGCCGCCCCAGCCGGGACAGTTTCAGCACGGAATTAATCAAATTCCCCATCCGGCTGGCCGATGTATCGATAAACCCGAGCGCTTCGGGAATTTCCGACTGCAAAATCTCGCGGATTTCCCGTTGATCTTCTTCAGACAAATGCGGTAAAATTTTGGTCAGCTTTTGGTTAATGATCTCAAAGGCATCGCGCATTTCTCCGGAGAATCCTTTGATATTGACCAACGGCGCTCGCAAATCGTGGGAAACAATGTAGGCAAATCGCTTTATTTCTTCGTTTGCCCGCACCAGGTCATGCGTGCGCGATTCTACCCAGCGTTCCAGTTTTTCCTGGACAATTTTCATGGTGCGCTCATAATTTTTGCGATCGGTAATGTCCCGTACAATCACAAGCACCTCTTCTTTTCCGCCGGGCGCAATCCGCGCTTCGTAATCGCGCAGCTTGCTTTTTGGCGTCCGCATCCGGTATTCCACAACCTGGGTTCGTTTTTCCGCCAACGCTTTGCCGATGGCTGTTTTAACCCTGCCGCCCAATCTCCCGCCCAAAAATTTTGAAATATTCGCCCCGATAATGCGATCGGGCGCAATGCCGAGATCGCGAAGGTCGGACGCTTTGTAATCCAGGCAAACCCCTTCTTTTGACACGCGAAAAATCGTGTCCGGAATGGCTTCCAAAATTGCGCGATTGCGAGTCTCGCTCTCCTGCAGCGCTTTTTCGGTTTTTTTGCGACGGGTAATATCGCGCACAATGCTAAAGTGCCCGAGAAGGTTTCCGGCGTCATCATAAACGTTCGCGGTGACGGTTTCGCACAAAAACCAATCGCCGTTTTTTCGCTGGTAAATTTTTTCCTGGGCTGTTTTTTGCGCGTCTTCCTCGATTAAATCGACGAAATAGTTTTTTTGCCCGGTGTAAATATCCTTGCTTTGCAACAGAAATACATGTTGCCCAATCACTTCCGCCGGCTCATATCCGAACAATTCGCAGAACGCGGGATTTACCATCATAATTTCGTTGTGCAAATCCGTAAAAACAACGGCGTCGGGAATGGATTTGAAAATCGCGCGAAATTCCGCGGTAATCCGCTGAAGCGCTTTTTCCATTACTTTTCTTTTGGCTAACTCTCTTTGGCGGGAATAAACCGTCATTGCCAGCAGAATCGCCAACAGGCATGAACCTAATGATAAAATCGTCAGGTAATTCCATTGATTGGTCAGTGATTCGGATAAATAACGGACGCGCTCGCGAATGTGCTCAACGCCGTTCATCACCTGGTCAATCGCGGCGTTTTTTTCCGCGCGAAATGCTGTTTCGGTATTTATGAGTTGCCGTGAATCGTTGAAATTTTGTAACCGCTGGAAATAAATTTGATTCATCCGCGCAACCGACATATCCGCGTTGCGAATCTGCCCGGCCAGGATTTCATCTCGCGAAAAAACCGACAATACCTCGGATTTCATCCGCTGAAAATCTTCGAAATGCGTTTGCCAGATTTTGGCGCTTTCGCTGCTGTGCCCGGACAATTTCAGATTGTCAAAATCCGCGCCTAAAACGCGAATGGACGCTTCCAGCCGGGAAAGCCGGGAAATATGTTTGACATTTTCGCGCATTTCAAATCGCATGTGCACAACATTAAATATCAAATAGATATCCAACGCCACGAACGCCAGTGTCACGACGATGATGGCAATCATTCTTCTTTTTGATATTTTAAGCGATTTCATTGCGCGTCATTGTTTTTTTGCGATGATTATTTGGGCGGCGGGTTGTTTTTTCGGTACTGAACTACCTACGTTACCTTTCAGCCGCGGATTTTTACGGATAACTTCTAAAGACAATAAAAACAAATACTTTAACCTGGTTAATTGAGCGCGGCACAATTTGCACTTTTAGACGTTTTTCAGAAACCGTTGAAACGGTTGTGTTGTCATTGTAAGATATTATTAACACTTAGCTTAAGCCAGGTGCTAATGAGAAAAAAATAGCCGCGCAGCCGTTTCAACGGCTTTACCATTGTGCAATTTGTGCTGCACCCGATTAATTCATAAATTCCCACACGAAGCCACTCGCTGTAAGCAATGCCTTTGTGTGATGAATAATCCGGATTAAATCTAATTCCTGCTGTTTTTTAAAGAATCCGCGATGATCCGCGTAAATCCGCGGCTGAAAATTCTCTTATTTTTCTACAAATGCTTTGATATGGTAAAAAAGAATGTCGAACCTTGGTCAACTGTTGATTCAACCCATATTCTCCCATGGTGATTTTCCACAATCGTTTTGCAAATCGCTAAACCTAGGCCGTCGCCGGCAAATTCCTTTGACGAATGCGCTCGTTGGAAAATCACAAAAATTCGCTCCAGGTTTTTGGCTTTGACGCCAATCCCGTTATCTTGCACGCTGAATTGCCAATGATCCTTTGTTTCGGAAACAGAAATGTGCACTTGCGGCGAACGATCCCGGCAATATTTTAACGCATTATCCAGCAAATTTTGAAACAGGCGCAGCAGCAATCTGTCGTTGCCCCGGATCACCGGCATGGGATCGAAGGTAATCCCGGCATTTTTGTTGTGACTGATGGCATACAAATCCTGCTTCACTTGTTCAATGATTTCGCCAATATTTACTTTGGCTACTTTCATTTTTTGAAATTTTACCCGGGAATACGCCAGCAGTCCTTCAATCAGCCGTTCCATCCGTCGGGTGCCGGCAATGATGTATTCAATATATTCACTGGTTTCATCCGTTAAACTGCCGTTCATCGATTCTTCCAAAAGTCCGGTGAACCCGCGAATCGTTTGCAACGGCTCTTTTAAATCATGCGAAACGACATAGGCAAATTGCTGTAATTCCCGGTTGCTTCGCGCCAGTTTAACGGCGTATTCCTGCAAATCTTTTTGCATGCGTTTATGCTCGGCTTTTATTCTAAAACGATCAATCGCTTCACTCATCACCAGCGGCAGCAGCTCAAAATAGTTGCCGTCAACGTCTTTGGTCAGGTAGTCTGTTGCGCCGCTTTTCATTGCCTGCACCGCAATTTCTTCATTTCCGGCCCCGGTCAGCATAATCACCGGGATTAAATCTGTTATTTTCCCAAGTTTTTCCAGGATTTCCAGCCCGCTCATTCCGGGCAGTTGATAGTCGATGATGATCACATCAAAATCACGCTGGTCAAACAATCGCAACCCTTCGTCGCCGGTTTGAGCGATTTCGGTGCGATAGCCAAATTTGGACATGCGTTTCCGGAACAAACGCGCCAGCCCCTCATCATCTTCGATATACAAAACGTCAAATGTTATCCCCTCACTCATCGCTGTGAATTCCTTTCCGGCAGCTTTATCATCAAACAAAACTCGCTTAAACGGTTGACAGCTTCGCTAAACTGTTGATATTCAAGCGGTTTGGTTGCATACAGGTTACACCCTAATTCATAGCAGCGGGCAATTTTATCCGGCTCATCCGATACGCTGAAAATGACGACCGGAACATGCCGGGTTTGCTTACTGCGTTTAACGGTCTTTAAAACTTCATAACCATTGGTCTCCGGCATTTCCAGGTCTAACAGGATCAGCAAATTATTTGGCAGTTCACTGTTTTTTTGGAACAAATGCTCAAGCAATTGCGCGCCATTGTTGAAAGTCACCAACTGTTTGAGCCGCTTTGTTTTCAACAAATTTTTTTCGATCAGCCGGACGTGACCGGGGTTATCTTCCGCTAAAAATATTGTGACACTTTGTTCATCGACCATTTCTCACTCCCTTGAAATGTTTCGCTTAATCCTTCAAAAATGGTTCGGCTATTCAGATTAACAATACCCGGGAAATCATGGAAAACTTACGGCGTTTCACAGTCGTTAATGGTTGAAAAATCAGTATTTATGCGGCGCTGGTCTGATGGAAAACGTATGTTACAATCTCAATAGGGGGCAGCAATAAACATCAATCATAAGAATCTGATTTCGATCCACTTACAATAAATCACTTATACAGGTAACGGAGTGAAAAATAAATCACAAATATTGAATTTTGATTTAAAAATATGACAAGTTTTGAATAATGAATCATTGGCCAAGTTATATTTAAACAGCTTCTTAGCGCACATTTATCGTTCGATTGACAAATGACAAAATATGCGATATATTCGACTTCACGATTGCGAGCGTCATCAATGAAAATAATTTCCTGGAATGTTAACGGCATCCGCGCGGCGTTAAAAAAGGATTTTTTGGGTTTTGTTGCGCAAGTTGATGCCGACATCCTTTGCCTGCAGGAAACCAAGGCGCGCCCCGAACAGGTTGATCTAAAATTACCGCGGCGTCACATGTTTTGGAATTCCGCGGAGCGAAAAGGTTATTCCGGCGTGGCCGTATTTTCCAAAATATCGCCGGTTTCGGTTCGCCGCGGCATCAATGACGCTTCGCACGATCGCGAAGGGCGGGTGCTGACCCTGGAATTTGGGGACTATTTTTTGGTGAATGTGTACACGCCCAATGCGCAGCGCAGTTTAGCGCGGCTGCCCTATCGCATGGACTGGGACGCGGCATTCCTGGCATATTTAAAAACGCTGGAGACGGAGAAACCGGTGATTTTTTGCGGCGATTTAAACGTGGCGCACAAAGAAATCGATCTGGCGAATCCCAAGTCCAATCGCCGCAACCCCGGGTTTACCGATGAAGAACGATCAAGCTTTGACAAGCTGATTGCCGCCGGTTTTATCGATACTTTTCGGGAATTTGAAACAGGCGGCGACCATTATACCTGGTGGAGCTACATGGCCAAAGCCCGCGAAAGAAACATCGGCTGGCGGATTGACTATTTTCTCATCTCCGAAAGCCTGCGCCCGCGGCTCAAAAAAGCGTTTATTCTTCCCGAAGTAACCGGTTCCGACCATTGTCCGGTCGGGATCGTTTTGGAATAAAAAACATTCTCTTCAAAATAAACTAACCTTTCATTTTTCAGCTTGTCGCCGTTAAATTAGGGATTCAGTTTGTGACTGTTGAACAAGCATGCGCTATTGCCATGAACAAAAGACAACGAATCGACCAGGAAATGCCATTTTTAGACCATTTGGAAGAACTGCGTTGGAGTCTCCTGCGTTCGCTGGCTGCTTTATTCGTCGGGATGATCATTTGCTTTTCTTTTTCAGGTTACATTCTTAATTTATTGACATATCCCGCCAGCCGTCTCGATCCGCCGTTGATATTTCAATTTTTAAAAGTGCAGGGAATGTTGATTGTTTACATTGAAATCGGTTTTTTTGGCGGCTTGATTTTAGCCCTTCCCTATATTTTTTATGAAATCTGGAAATTTATCTCGCCGGGATTGCATTCAAAAGAGAAGCGGTATTCGCTGCCGCTGATATTCTCATCCACCTTTCTTTTTTTGGTGGGGATGTCATTTTCATATTGGGTAATTTTGCCCTTTGCGTTGAAATTTTTTGTCGGTTTAGCCCCGGCAGACATCAGCGCGAATATCGCGATAGATTTTTATATCGGTTTTGCCATTCGCCTGACATTTTTGTTCGGACTTATTTTTGAGCTGCCCATCGTCAGCTATTTTTTGGCAAAAATCGGTATTCTTACCCAGGGGTTGATGCGGAATTACCGCCGCCACGCGATTGTGGGCATTTTTATCCTGGCGGCGTTGTTAACCCCGCCGGATCCAATCACCCAGATATTCATGGGTATTCCCCTGCTTCTGTTGTATGAAGTTTCCATTTACATCGTCGGCGCGGTTGAAAAGGCGGCCAAACGGCGCGAAAAGCTGGATTCCGAAAAATACCACGCGGAAATGGCGCGGCGCGATGTCGCGGATGGCTCTAAATCCTGATTTACCATTGGTTTTTAAAATAGAGTACCTAACAATCCTGGGGCAGAGGTTTGACCGTGCCGGTAAAATCTGTTATACATTCGCTTAAATAAAGGAATAGCTATTTGAAGGGCGGCCTGAAAGATATTTTTCGTGAATTTGCAGCGGATTTTAAAAATTTCGATGCACATTTTGAAGCGATTATGCGCTCGGACGTCAAGCTGATCGACCAGGTCGCCAAATACATTGTCAGGCACAAGGGCAAACAATTTCGGCCGGCGCTGGTAATTGTATCTGCCCGAACCCTGGGAGCCGCAAACGAGGCAACATACACAACAGCAGCGGTGGTAGAGTTACTCCATACCGCCTCGTTGGTGCACGATGATGTGCTGGATGACGCCGAACTCCGCCGCGGTTTTAGCACCATTCACAAAATTTGGAAAAACAAAATTGCCATATTGATGGGCGATTACCTGCTCTCGAAATCGCTGATCGCGGCAACGGAAACCGGCAGCCTGAAAGTGATGAACACGGTTGCCACGGTTGCAAAACGGCTGATCAAAGGGGCGATTTTTGAATTACAGAAATCCCGGAAGCTGGATATTACCGAAGCCGATTATTTCCGCCTGATTGGCGACAAAACCGCCTCGCTCATCGCTGCCTGCTGCGAGTTGGGCG
>CAYVDX010000194.1:5933-6784 GCA_964450485.1 uncultured Calditrichaceae bacterium | reverse complement strand
CGCCGGGGGGTGACATATTTGGAGGTAGTAATTACGTAAAACCGAATCTACACCCATTTTAAGTATGTTTATTTTATCGCCGAGACCAAAGGCAGCATGGAAACTCTGCAATTAAAGGAAATTGAACAGAGAAAGATAAATTATGCGAGAAAACATTTTGAAGCTTTAGGCCATGTAGATATAAAATATGATGTGATTTCAACCTATCAGGATTTAAGAGAGAAAGTTTTGGAGTAAATCACACATAACGAATCGTTGGAGTTGACGCGAGGACTTATAGCATTTAATAACAGATAGTTAACCCCTGAAGTTTTGGCGTGTTTCCACATTTTTATAGACCGCGCCTCGAGCTACTCAATTCAAATGTTCGGCTGCTCATTTCAAATTGAACGACGATTTTATGATTTACAAACGATTTTATTCGGTTATTTGTATCTCCATGTTGATATGTGTTCTCAGCAGTTGCAGTTCGTTTCAACATGTTTCGAGGCAATCCTATCATGCGTTTGCTGTTTTCGAGATACCATCTCATGTCGTGGAAGCGGATACGACCGACAAACCGGCGCCGCTAAAATTCAAAAGAAAATATGACATCATCTACGGACTGATTTTTGGAAGTGTTGGTTTTGCGACCCTCGGTTTTGTTGGCTACAAATTCGGCGCTGATCCGGAATGCTACGAGTGCGAAGAAGACTTTTTTTGGATCGGCGGAGCGATTGGAGGGGTAGCGGGACTTGTGACGGGGCTTCATGTTGGTCATCGTAGAGATGTGAGAGCGTTTAAGAAGCAAAAAGAAACAGAAGAATAATCTAAAAAGCCTGTAAAACCCTGGATGTTTCAGCGGATCGTTT
>CAYVDX010000194.1:0-5833 GCA_964450485.1 uncultured Calditrichaceae bacterium | reverse complement strand
ACGCGATATCCTGTTGTTTTTTAATTTGTGATGCTGACGCGAGTGTTTGCAAAAAGCCTGTAAAACCCTGGATGTTTCAGCGGATCGTTTACGCGATATCCTGTTGTTTTTTAATTTGTGATGCTGACGCGAGTGTTTGCAAAAACATCCAGGGTTTCCTGCTATTCATCGCGGTGAACGGTGTCGGGCGAGAACGCCGGCAGGCATACCGCGATGTACTCGGCGCCGCCCGCTTCCGGCGTGCTGTAGCGCACCCACTCACCGGCATGGCTGATGATCGCTTCACCGGCATTTATGCGATACGTTTCTGTCTTTGTTTCAACCTGCAAACACCCTTTTAAGACAATCGTAAATTCATCAAATTCAGGCGCTTGCCCCGGCTCCACCCAGCCGTGCGGGCTGGTCATTTTGGCAATGCTGAGCGCGTCGGTTTTGCTGTTGACTTTCCCGATAAACTCCTCGATTAATTTGGGTTTGGTTCCCGCGGCTTTGATTACGGTGGGCTTTTTGATGTGTTTGGGCATGGGGTCTCCAATAATTTTAAAATGTTCGAGAATCAATTTCGATGGTTGTGGTTGAGTGTTGTGGTTTTACAATGTTTTTGTGCTAAAGTGTTATCATGTTTGCCAGGAAGCCGCTGCGGAAAGTCTGTTTCGACACAGAATATTAACGCGAGTTAGCTCCCAAACACTCCAACACTCCAACACTCCAACACTCTAACACTCAAACACGCGCTTTCTCCTCCTTTTTCCGCCAATATCGCATCAATCCGGCGACGCTCATCCAGGCGGGATTGGCGGCTTCAAATCGGGCTAATTGCGCATCCGTGGCGCCGGCCGTTTTTAACTGCGCATTGGCAAATTGCTGGAATGCCGGGGTGACTTCCCGCGGCGACTTGCCCGCTTCCCAGTGCGGTTTCACCCAGTTCGCCCATTCCCACATCCGCTCGCGCAGGGCATCGAGGTGCTCGCCGATGTTTTCCACAATGCCGAAATGGGTCAGGTAAAGTTTGCGGACGTCCAGCGAGCGCACCAGGGCAATGGATTTTTCCCACAGCTCCAGATTGATATCCGGCGGCGGGCAGGGCGGCTGCACCAGCACTTTTTCGATAAACACACCAGCGACATCCCCGCTGAAGAGCACATCATCCAACTGCCAGGCGATGTGATGACTGGCGTGACCGGGCGTGTGCCAGGCCGTCAGCGTTTTGTCGCCCACGGTGATTTTTTCGCCGTGATTAATCGCGCGCAATTTTTCCCGCGGAATGGGGTTCAAATCGCCCCAAAGCCGATCCATGTCATCCTGGTAAATGCGTTTGGCGGAATGGTAAAGTTTGGTTGGATCAGCCAGGTGCTGCTCGCCAAAGGGATGCACATAAACGGTTGCGCCGTGCTGCGCCAACACCCAGGCTGCGCCGGCGTGGTCGAGATGAATGTGGGTGAGAAAGACGTGCTTGATATCCGAAATATCATAGCCCGCGGCGTTGACGGCTGCCTTCAACTGCTCGTACGTGGAATGCGGTCCCGTTTCCACCAGCACCGGCCCGGCGTTGGTCTCGATCAAAAATGCGGCGATGGCGTGATCAATGCCAAGGTATTTTAAATCTAAAATATGGATCATAAAGGTTCTCCGTGATTTTTTACAAATTGTCAAGGAGATAATTTAACAATTATATTACAGCTTTTTTATTGTTTTTACATTATCTTATTCGGCAGTACCGGACACTGTTTATCCGTTTTCCATATCATTTCAAAAATGTCCGGCACTAAAATCTTATTCATTCTGCAATGTCTGTTAAAAAGGAAATGTTTTGAGTGACTGGATCGACATTAAAAAAGACCCGCAACATATCGCACGGGAAAAGCAAAAAGCCAGGGCGCTGCGAAAAACCCGCTGGTGGAAAGAACAAATCGCCGCGGGCAAGTGCCACTTCTGCGGCAAAATTTTCCCGCCCGAGGCGCTGACCATGGATCACATTGTGCCGCTTTCCCGCGGCGGAAAATCGACGCGAGGGAACGTCGTTCCGTGTTGCAAGTCATGTAATAACGAGAAAAAACACCTCACACCCGCGGAAATAATCCTCAAAAAACTTCGGGATGAAAAAGAGAACAATTCCCCCGGCGAAAAATAACAATTTTTTTTGACGCTCAATCTTACGAATTATTTTTTCCTAAAAACCGGTTGAGTGCGACGCCCCACGAATCGATGTAATCGCTAAAATATGCTTCAGAAAATCCGTCAATGAACTTATTTCCTTCTTCGGAAAGTGTTGTAAAAATATAGCTCACCTGCACGCGGGAACGATCGCTCTCCGCCTTTTCGCAGCGCACTTCCACAATGCCAAAGCGGGAACCGGGCGTCACCCGGGCATATTTGACCCGGAAAATTTCCGGCGCATAACTCAGGATATTCCAGATCGTATCCGCTTCGCCGGGCTGCCGCGTGATAAACACCGTCCCTTCCATCGCCTCGCCGGACGGCGGATACAACATGCGCGGTTTCCAGCCTTCCACCCATTTCTTTTCGCCCAGCGGGGTAAACAGTGGGAAAACCGCTTCCGGCGGCGCATTGAGTTCAATCGCATGCGCCCGGACAATCCGTTTTGCGATAAAAGACATCTCTATTCTCCCCGTTTTTCTTTTTCATTAAATTCGATCAGCTTGTGGCTGAATTCCGCGCCGTAGTCCATGCCGTAAACGGCTTTTAGTTGCGCAATTTTTTGCAGCGTCTCCGGGCTGAATGGCGCTTTGCCGTCAAAGGCGTGCAGCACAATTCCTTCCAGCAAATCGCCCAGCGAAAGTTCGAGATATTCCGCCAGCGCTTTAAGCACTTTCAGCAATCGTTTTTCCATGCGCACGCCGGTTTGGGCGCGCTCGATGGTGAGCCGTTTTCCCGACGAACGATTCAATGGCGCAGGCATTTTTTTCTCCTTATTTTGGTAAGATGTTATTTTGGTAACAAGGTAGAAGGGGCGGCTTGTAAAATCAACAAAAATTAACTTTTTTCGGGTGGATGATCAAGCGGCTGCCTGAAAACAGGTTGAGCGACATTAATCAGGTATTGCTTTTTTCATTTCAGCATCATTATTTTGGGCAACTGTTTAGCAAACAGGTTTATCACATGAAGCGAATGGAATTGAATGAATCTAAAATGGCTGAAAGTTAACCTGTTCTACTTTGTCATCGTTGCATTCCTGGGCGTTCTGATGCGCGGCGCGTTTGTCGGAATGCGGATCGGCGTCGCCTACGATCACATCCTGCACGCCCATTCTCATACCGCGTTTATCGGTTGGGTGTATCAGTCCCTTTTTCTGGCAATCGCAACGCTGTTTCTCAGCGATGCGCAAATCGCTCGCGGCAACTATCGCCGGCAATTTTACATCACCCAGGCGTTGGTTTTCGGGATGATGTTCGCCTTCGCCTGGCAGGGTTATGCCCTTTATTCCATCATTCTCTCCTCGCTTTTTCAATTGATGACCTACTGGTTTGCCGGGCGGTTTTTTCGCGATTGGCGGGAAAACCGCGCCTTGCCCGAGCGCCACTTCTATTCAGTGCGTTTCATCAAAATAGCATTGATTGCGCTGGTCATCTCCTCTTTCGGGCCGTGGGGATTGGCAATTATTGTCGCTAACGGCTTGGGTGCAACCGAGTGGTACAGCATGGCGATTTATTTTTACCTGCATTTTCAATACAACGGCTGGTTTATTTTCGCGCTGTTGGGACTGTTTTTCTATTTGCTGGAAAAATCAGGGGTCAAATTTTCTTCGACATCCGCGACGCGATTTTTTCGCTGGCTGGCCGTGTCGCTTTTCCCGGCTTATTTTTTATCGATTTTGGGAATCACGCATCATCCGCTCGTTTACTTTTTAGCGGTCGTCAGCGGCGTCGGGCAGATTGTCGCGCTGATTTATTTGGCAAAATTGTTGGCAGATCATCGCAAATCGCTGCGGCAGGCATTCACGCGGCCGTGGGGCCGCCTGCTGCTCACGATTTCCGTCACAGCCTTTTTTCTGAAAACCGTGCTGCAACTGCTTTCCGTCATCCCGCCGTTTGATGCCTTTGCCTTCCACAATCGCGGGGTGATTATCGCGTTTATCCACCTGGTCGTGTTAGGGACAATCAGCACCGGATTGATCGGCGCTTTCGTGCAATTGGGCTGGATTTTCCTGTCCAAACGGCTGGAAAAAACCGGCATTGGTGCATTTCTCAGCGGATTTATCGCCACGGAATTAATATTGATCGCGCCGGTCTTTGGCGCAGCGTTTACCACGCAATTCCAATGGCTATTTGGCTTTACGGTGCTGATGGCGTTGGGGGTGTTGATGTTTTGGATGGGACAATTATACCCGGGGAATTAATTCTAAAATCACTGGTTATATCTTGAATTCAGACAATTTTTAATTTTAAGTGCTACCGAAAGTGATGTTATTGTTTCTCTTTAAATGAAGTCCACATCACAATGTTACCGGGTTTGTTTGACTGCTCAATATTGCTTTTGAGAGACGGACGATAGATTTTTGCAATATACGGGCGGGGATGGCGGGCGATAAATCGCTCTATTTTTGACTTCGTATTGATAAAATTTTGAGCGAGTTCAATAAACGGAGCCTTGCCAATTAGTACAAATAACCCCACCGTAAAATATTGAACCGCTTGAATTTCGTTTGGTTTGTAACGAATTCTCTAATCATAGGTAATTGCATACCAGCCGCGTTTGCCAATTTCAGCCAGCCATTGCTCATCGGGTGTATCAATTGCAAAATGGTCGTCATGTTTTTTAACGCGAATACCGGCGTCAGCAAGCATTGCCGGAAAGCGTTTGCCTAAATTTCGGTCGGTGAAGAAAATATAATCAGGCGGCACGTTCATACATAATGGCTAATTCAACATCGCTCTTTTCCAGATCATAATCCGCGGCAACGGATTCCAAAGATTCTCCGGCGTCAATTCGATCTGCAATCACCGCGGTAGATACGCCGCTGCGGATCAAAATGGGGCGTCCAAACTGAATTGTCGGGTCAATCGCAATTCTTTTTTGGTCATCAATTCCCAGGTAGGGAAACAGGCGAATCGGCAGCGATTTTTCCCACTCAATGCGGCGTAAATGCGCTTCCAGCAGTTTGCGCAACGCAAGCTGACCGGAGCGCGACAGATTAATTGATTCGCCATATCGCTGGATAAACAAATCTCCGGCCGTGGTAAGCAAATCCTGGCTTAACAATAATCGTTTGATTCCCAATTCCTGTTGGGCATACTCCAGCGCCTGGCGCACGCCTTTGATGGAAACGCCATGCTCCTGACGCAGCGAACGCAACACATACGCTTCAATTAAATTGTTAAAAGACAACAAGCGGCGTTCTTCATCCGGGATATGTATCAACGGCTGCCAATAGGCTGCGCCGTCGCTTTTGGGATAGCTTCTGCCAACCACCCAGGAACGCAGCGTCGCTTGCGCTATTTTGAGGTAGCGTGATGCTTCCGCGACACCATAAGCGGGTGTGTCTTTCATTTTACAAGCTCCATCTGTATCATCTGTTGAGAAATATAAGCATAAATCGACATCGAGAGAAGTATTTTGAGGATATTCGTCCCGGAACTGTTTCACAAATATGTATTTGGTTATTGTAGCCTTGCGAGCGATTTATTATTTTGACTTTATTACCTGGTGTTACGCGCGTTTGAATCTATTTCACGCGAGGCAGAGCCTCGCAGCGAACACTGCGGTGCAGAGCACCGCGGCGAGCGGTTGTTTGTTTAAACTGTAAAAAGCAGAACTTATGTGAATATATTTTATCGTCAATTAAAAGTCTCGTTCCACCGCTCTGCGGTGGAAT
>CAYVDX010000193.1:0-6819 GCA_964450485.1 uncultured Calditrichaceae bacterium | reverse complement strand
TGGCATTTCCCTTTGAAACCATTGCCGGCGCACAGGCGCGCAACGACGTGATCAGCCGGGTCGCGGATTTTTTCTTCGGCGTCACCGCGATCAATACCGGCGATGCCGCAACCGGCTTGCCGGATGCTTTTGCGCTGCTGCCGAACTATCCCAACCCGTTCAACCCCTCCACCACGCTGCGATTTGAATTGCCGGTCACATCGCAAGTGACGCTGGAAATATTCAACACAGCCGGACAAAAAATACGCACCCTGACGACGAATCGACGCTCCGCCGGCCGGCACAACATTTTATGGGACGGACAAAACAGTGCAAATCAGCCGGCTCCGAGCGGCGTTTATTTTGTGCGATTCACGGCGCGGGCGGTTTCATCCGGGCGCAATTTTCAAAAAACGCAAAAAATTTTACTCATCAAATAAAGGACGATGCGATGAAAATGATCTCCACCTGGTTACAAAGCTCCGGCTTTGTAACCCCCGCCCCGAGGCTCCGCCTCAGGTCATGCCTTGCGAAAAAAACCGTCTTATTGCTCTTCTTCCTCCTCCAAACGCCCATCTTCGCACAGCCGCGGGAAATCCCCGCCGAACGGCGCGGCATCCACCAAATTGATTTGGAAAAATACAAAGATTTCCGGGAAAAAGAACCTCTGCCGGAATTTCCCGGCAAACCGCGCCCGCTGATTCCCCGGGAATCCCCGCCCAGCCGGGAAGTTTTCGGCTATTTGCCCTATTGGGTATATTCCAGCTATCCCACGCTAAATTACGATTTGCTGACCACGATTGCCTATTTTGGCGCAAATGTGAACGGCTTTGGAAACATCACCAATCGGCACAACTGGCCGGCCGCCGCCCTGATCGACAAAGCCCACAGCGAAGGCGTGCGCGTGGTCTTGACCGCGATCCTGTTTGATCCCGTCGCCCTGGAAGGCTTGTTGAGCAGCCCCGCGAATCGCACCAATTTGATCAACAATCTGCTCACCGAGGTGCAAAACGCCGGCGCGGACGGCGTCACCATTGATTTCGAAGGCGTGCCCTCCGGGCAGAAGGCAAATATGACCGCATTTATGACCGAATTGAGCCAAACCTTTCACAACGCCATTCCCGGCTCTTTTGTGACGATTTTTTCCCCGGCCGTGGATTGGAGCAACGTTTATGATTACAACGCGATTGCCCAGGTCTGCGACGGCATGGTCATGCAGGGGTACGATTACCACTGGAGCAGCGCGCCCACTGCCGGGCCGGTTGCCCCGCTCACCGGGAGCCGTTGGGGATTTGCCAATGTCACCTGGACGGTCAACGATTACCTGAGCAAAACGAACGGCAATGTCGAAAAGCTGATTCTCAGCGCGCCGTATTACGGCTTTGAGTGGAAAACCGACGGCGACGGTCTTGAATCGCCGACCCAGGGCAGCGGCACGGCGATTTTTTACAGCACCGCTTATCCCAACGCCATGCAATACGGTCGCTTGTGGGATACTGAATCGCAGACGCCCTGGTACAAATACAACGACGGCGCCTGGCACCAGGGCTGGTATGACGACAGCTTGAGCCTCGCGAAAAAATACGAATTGATCAATCAACTAAATTTAAAAGGCACGGCCATTTGGGCGTTGAGCTACGACGGCGAGCGGCTGGAATTGCAGGGAGCGTTGGCGGACGCCTTTGGCTCAACGGCGCCGCCGCTGAAGCCCACGGATTTTCGCGTCGTCAACATCGGCGGCGGACAGGTGCAAATCGCGGCCAAATCGCCCGGCGGCGCAACGAGTTATCGCATTTATCGCGGCACGGACGGCGTAAATTTTGACGCCGGCACGGATTTTCCCAACGCCGTCAGCACGTTCAGCAATCTGTCGCCGGATTCAACATATTATTTCAAATTATCCGCCGTGAACGGAAATGGCGAAAGCAACATTACCGAAGTCCTCGGCGTGCGCCCCACGACCGAAAATGTGCCGATTTTGATCGTAAACGGTTTCGACCGAATCACCGGCACGGTGAACACCTTTGACTTTATCAAACGCTTTGCCCCCGCGGTTGTCAACGCCGGATTTTCCTTTGACGCCTGTGCCAATGAAGCGGTTCAGGATGGTTTTATTTCCCTGCTCGATTACGATGCGGTGCTGTGGATTTCCGGCGAGGAAGGCACCGCCAACGAGAGCTTCGGCAATGCGGAGCAGTTGCTCATCGCCGAATATTTGGAGAACGGCGGCAAACTGTTCGTTTCCGGATCGGAGATTGGGTTTGATCTGGTTGAGCGCGGCAACGGCGGAGACAAAATTTTTTACCAGAAATTTTTGAAAGCGGAATACATCCGCGATAAAGTGAATAGCCACGCCATCTCCGGGACCGCGGCGGGCATTTTTGCCGCCATCAGCGGCGCGACATTTGACGACGGCAGCCACGGCACGTACAATGTGGATTTTCCCGCCGGCATCAAACCCCTCGGCGGCAGCGTGCAGAATATGACTTATGACGGCTTTGACGCAAACACGTTCGGCGGCGCCGGCATTCAATATGCCGGTACTTTCGGAAACGGCGGCATTGCCGGAAAGCTAATTTACCTGGGCATTCCCTTTGAAACGCTCTACCCTGCCAGCACCCGAGATGCGGTCATGTCGGCAATTTTGACATTTTTCGATCTGAACATCACCGGCATCGAACCGGATGACACCGAATTTTCGACGCCCGACAATTTCACGCTTGAACAAAACTATCCCAATCCGTTTAACCCATCCACGGTGATTCCCTACGCAATTCCCTCCAATAAAACAGTTGTGGTGAAATTGGAAATATTCAACCTGTTGGGACAAAAAGTGCGCACATTGATTCGCCAAACCCAGACTTCCGGCGCTTACTCGGCAACCTGGAACGGGCGCGATGACAGCGGCAACCCGGTTGCCAGCGGCGTCTATTACTACCGTTTGATCGCCGGCGAATTTGTCGCCGCCAAAAAGCTCATGTTGCTCCGGTAAACGCTGGAGGTTTTGAGAAACCTCCAGCGTTTTTGTGCTTCCACGGCAAACGCTGGAGGTTTTGAGCGTTTACATAAACGCTTATAATTTTGAGAAACCTCCAGCGTTTTTGCAGCGTTTTTGCGTTTGAAACAGGTTTTTTAATATCTTCTTGACCATTTTGAATCCCCTGTCTAAATTACATCTAAGAAACTATATGTTTATGAAACGAGGAATTGTGTAATTTACTATTTATAAAAGCTTTAAGCGTTAAAATTGTTTGCTCCTGCATCTGACGCGGAAGAAATATTTCTTTAATCGTGAAAACAATGTTTTACATTAAATAAAATATTGCGTCAATCATAAAACTTCTCAAAAGGAGGAGCATCATGAAAAAAGAAATGTTAAGCATTACCGATCAACGCACCGGCAAGACCTACGAAATTCCCATCCAAAACGACACCATCAACGCAATGGATTTGCGCCAAATTAAAGTTCACGACCATGATTTCGGCATAATGAGCTATGATCCGGCATACAAAAATACCGCGTCATGCAAAAGTCGGGTTACTTTCATTGACGGCGCAAAAGGCATCTTGCAATACCGGGGATATCCCATCGAGCAGGTCGCGGAAAATTTGAATTTCCTGCAAACGGCGTATTTGGTAATCAACGGGGAACTTCCCGATGAGCGGGAATACGACAACTGGCATTGGGAAATAACCCATCACACCATGCTGCACGAAAATGTCAAAAAATTCATGGAAGGGTTTCGTTATGACGCCCATCCAATGGGCATGTTGGTGAGCACGGTGGCGGCGTTATCGACGTTTTACCCGGACGCCAAAAATATCGAGGACAAGGAATCCCGTCAACTGCAAATTTATCGCCTGATTGGCAAAATGCCCACGATTGCAGCGTTTGCGTATCGCCACAGCATGGGTTTACCGTATGTTTACCCGGACAATGATCTGAGCTATGCCGGCAACTTTTTAAACATGCTTTTCAAAATGGCTGAACTGAAATACAAACCGGATCCGATTTTGGAAAAAGCCATGGATGTGCTGTTCATTTTACACGTTGATCACGAACAAAATTGCAGCACGTCTTCGATGCGCAGTGTCGGAAGTTCTCACGCGGATCCTTTTAGCTCAACAGCGGCAGCGGCGGCGGCGCTTTACGGCCCACTCCACGGCGGTGCAAATGAGCAGGTGCTGCGGATGCTCCGCGAAATCGGCTCAAAAGCGAAAGTGCCGGAATACATCAAACGGGTGAAAAAAGGCGAAATGCTGCTGATGGGATTCGGGCATCGCGTTTACAAAAACTACGATCCCCGGGCCCGGATTATCAAAAACATTGCCGACCAGGTGTTTGAAGTCACCGGCCGCAATGAACTGCTCGACATCGCGCTGGAACTGGAACGTATCGCGCTGGAAGATGATTATTTTGTCAACCGGAAATTGTACCCGAACGTGGATTTTTACTCCGGCATCATTTACCAGGCGATGGGATTTCCGGTGGAATTGTACCCGGTGCTTTTTGCCATCGGCAGAACCGCGGGGTGGCTTGCCCAGTGGCAGGAAATGTTGTTGGATCCCGAACAAAAAATTGCCCGGCCGCGACAAATCTATTTAGGCGAAAGAGACCGGAATATTGTTTCGGAACCGCGAAAATCAGAAACAGCCGAAACAATTTCCTGATCAAACGTCACAAATATTATTTTGCCAGTTCGCACAAAAGCCCCGCATTCACGGGGCTTTTGTGTTTTTCACGATAAGATCGAAAATGTTGATAAATATCAGTTTTTACACTGATAATCCTCATTGTTTCAAAAAGTTCTGTTCAGCAAGTTTTGAAGGAAATTTATGATAAAATAATTTTTGACCGGTCAAGATCATTTTCAAGAGGAATTCCAATAATGGAAAATTCAACGCTTTACCCACCGCAAACAGGCGCACAGGTATCACACAAAAACGTCAGGATCATTAAAGAACACATCGTTGAAATTGTCAGCGACGCCGGAGAAGGCGCGCAAACATGCGGACAATCATTTGGCGCCATTTCCGCCCGGATGGGAAACGGCGTCTGGACGGTTGAAATTATTCCCGCGGAGATTGAACCGCCCCACCGTACCGCCAGCGGCGCATCCGGGATTCGCATTCGCAGCGGCGCTTTTTATGTCACAAACTCCGGGGATGAAGCGGACCTCGCCGTTGCTTTTAATGAGCAAGCGCTTTGGGGACGCATTCACGGTGGAAATTTGAAAAAAGATTGCATCATTTTATTGGAAGATAAATGGCGTGAGCACCCGAATGAGATGATTGCCAAACAATACCGGGAAACTTTTGATCAAATTACCGATCTGGGCTATCGCATCACGGAAGCGCCGCTTGAGAAAGAAACGCTCAAATTCACAAATAATCCCCAACGGGGGAAAAACATGTTTGTGCTGGGCATGTTGTGCAGCATTTATTCCCGGGATATGCACGTCGCCCGCGAACAAGTGAAGTTCATCTTTCGGAAAAAAGGTGAAAAAATCATCGAGAAAAACCTGGAGTTGCTGGAAGCCGGGTTCAACTGGGCGGAACAAACCCTCGACATCAAATTTGAAATTCCCTCGACAGATATTTCCGAGCCGCAAGTTGTGGTAAACGGGAATGTCGCCACGGCAATGGGCATTATGGCATCCGGGATGGACATCTGCGCCATGTATCCCATTACCCCGGCAACCTCGGCGTCGCATTACCTCAGCGACGTGTTCGAAAACGTCGGCGGGATCGTTCATCAGGCCGAAGACGAAATCGCTGCCTGCGCCTTTGCCATTGGCGCATCGTACGCCGGAAAATGCGCCGTAACCATCACTTCCGGGCCGGGAAAGGCGCTAAAAACGGAGTTGATCGGCCTGGCTGTGATGGCGGAAATTCCCCTGGTTTTGGTGGATGTGCAACGCGGCGGCCCCAGCACCGGGTTGCCCACCAAAGTGGAGCAGGGCGATCTGCTTTCGGTTATTTTCGGCGCGCCCGGTGATGCGCCCAAAATTGTCATCGCGCCATCGACGATTGAAGATTGCTTTTACAGCATCATCACCGCGCGAAAAATCGCGGAGACGTTCCGAACCGTGGTCATTGTGTTGACGGACGCCAACCTGGCCACCGGTCAGCAGCCCTTTACCCGCCCGAAATTTAACAAAGAATGGCTGGCCCCGCCCATTGACCAGCGTCCCATTCCGGCGGGCGGAAAACCGTATGACTGGCATCCCAAAACCGGTTTATCCCGGCGGTTTATTCCCGGTCAGCCCAATGGCATGCACACCGTTACCGGGCTGGCGCATACCCGCGAAAGCAAGGTGGCTTACGACTCGGAAGTAAACCAGGAAGGATGTGAAAGCCGGAGCCTGAAGCTGGCGACATTTCAAAAAACCCTGGCGCCGCCTAAAATATTCGGCGATCCCGAAGGCGATTTGTTGGTTGTGGGCTGGGGCAGCACCCGCGGCGCCATTGAGGAAGCGGTGCAGCGCCTTCACGATGACGGGCTGCGGGTTTCTTCGATGCATATCAAATTCCTGAACCCCTTGCCCCCGGGCATTCAGGACATTTTTAAGCGATTCAAAAAAATCATGACCGTGGAAATCAATTATTCCGATGATCCGGCGCATGAAATGATTACTGATGAAAATCGCCGCTATGCAAACCTGCAATTTCTGCTTCGGGCCCGATATCTGGTTGATGCGGATACATATTCAAATGTTTACGGTCAGCCCATGCGTCCGGGACAAATTGAGCAGCACATTCGGGAGAAGCTTTCGCAAATAGAAGAACTGGAAACGTGAGAAGTAAAACGTGATTTTTGATTCGTGATGCGTGATGCGT
>CAYVDX010000192.1:0-6832 GCA_964450485.1 uncultured Calditrichaceae bacterium | reverse complement strand
CGGGGCAGCGTTGATAGACATGCCTATTTTGAGAACAATCCACAGCCTGAAGTAACGACGTTGTTTCAGTCCCGGAATCGAGCATACCTGGTCTATCAAATGCAGGAAAAAAAGATGCCCCTCATTGATCCCTACCCGATTTCGAGCATGGTCGGCGATAACAAAGAGCTTCACTTAACTTATTTTGTCGTGCATGGAGCGGATACCTTAAGCGATGCGTCAATCCGTTCATTTATCGCGGAAATGACAAAAACAAATGTGGATGATTTCAAGTTGGATCAAATTGTGAATAATCGCAATGATGTGAATAAAACGATTAACCAGTATCGTTTCGGATTGCACAAAGCGCGGATTTACATCTCCGGCGGCGAACATTTTTACTATTCGGAGGATCGTTTTGCGTTGACGCAATAGCGGGAAAAGTAGAAGGCAAATTTTATAAACCAACGGGAACTTCAGCCTGTCCTGGCAAACCGGGACGGGCTTTTTTTTCCTCCTCGTTCAAAGCGCCCGCTTTGAACGCCCATTTCCCAAAACCTCCGTTTTTAACCGCGGTATTCAAAGAAGTAGGCAGCCGAGAACCTTAGCGCGTGTTTTTTTATGCACCGTCTTCAAACGGCTCAGTCTGCAAATCGCCGTTCCCGGATTTCGATAATTTCATCACCGTAGTTTCCGCTTCATCCAATTTGCCGGCGCAAAATTGAATCAGCTTCATTCCTTCTTCATATAATTTGACCGATGCTTCCAATCCGATTTCGCCCTGTTCCAGCAATCGCGCGATTTCTTCCAACCGTTGAAATGCCGCTTCAAATGTCTGTTTTTTACTCATTCGATGCTCCCAATTCGCGAACTTCGGCTGAAAATGCGCCCTTGGCCAGCCTGATTTTTACGGCGTCGGACAACTGAAGTTCGTCAATATTTTTAACAATTTTTCCGTCTTTGTAACAAATGCTGTAGCCCCGTTTCAGGATTGCCTCGGGGCTGAGTGAATGGAGGTGCTGTTGAATATTTTTAAACCGGCTCTTTTTGAGTTGTAAAAAATGGGTCGCCGCGGCGGTGATGCTTCGTTGCAGTTCATCCAACCGCTGCCGGTGTTGATAAATTAAATCCAACGGCCGGCGAAAGCCATAGCCGTTTTTCCAGGCGTCCAACTGATCGCGATCGTTGCGGATATTTTGCAGCAGTTGCTGTGTCAGTTTTTCCCGGAAATAGTTTAACTGCCCATTCACTTCCGAGCGATCCGGCGCGACTAATTCCGCCGCCGCCGAGGGCGTGGCCGCGCGTTGATCGGCCACAAAGTCGGCAATCGAATAATCAACTTCGTGCCCCACGGCCGACACAATCGGTATCCGCGATTCAAAGATGGCCCGGGCAACCGCTTCTTCGTTGAATGCCCACAAATCTTCCAGCGAGCCGCCGCCCCTGCCGACAATCAGTACATCCACGCCGCCAAACGCATTAAATTCCGCGATGGCCCGGGCTATTTCCCGTCCGGCGGTTTCGCCCTGCACGCGCACGGGATACAGAATAATTTTAACAGAGGGGAAACGTCGCCGCATCACGCTGATGATGTCGCGAATAGCAGCCCCGGTCGGCGAAGTGATGACGCCGACAGCTTCGGGAAAAGTCGGAATGGGACATTTGTGGTGGGAATCAAAAAGACCTTCGGCGTGCAGCTTCTTTTTGAGTTGCTCAAATGCGATTTGCAAGGCGCCGATTCCGGCCGGCTGTATTTGCCGGACGATCAACTGGTAGTTGCCGCCTCGCTCGTACACCTGCACATCGCCTTCGACGAGCGCTTTCATCCCGCTTTCGGGACGAAAAAGCAGGCTGCCGGCGCGATATTTCCACATCGCGCAACTGATCTGGCTTTGCTGGTCTTTTAATGTGAAATAGAGATGACCGGAGGAGTGTCGCTTAAAATTAGAAATTTCCCCTTCGACCCACAGCCGGGGGAAACTGTTTTCCAAAATCGTTTTTATTTCCCGGGTCAGGCGGGAAACCGTGTAAATATTTGGCGTCATTCCCAACTCATTGCCAGCGTAGAGATCAATTCCCTACGCCGGGCAATTAACGAATTTTTTTCTTGTGACGATTTTTGCGAAGACGCTTTTTGCGCTTGTGCGTTGCCATTTTATGACGTTTGCGTTTACGACCACAGGGCATAAAAACTCCTTTGTTCTTTTATGAATGAAAAAATGTTTTAGAAACGCAGGTAATTTTATTTTTTGATTTTAATGCGTTATTGAAAAGTGATACCTTATCTTTCGTTTTTCACGCATCACGGATCACGCATCACGATTTATTTCATTCCGTGCCGCTTTTCTCTTGTGAATTACCGGCATTTTCATGTATTTGCTCAAGTATTTGCTTGGCGCGAATTGCCTGAGACGAATTCGGCGCAATCTCCCGCAACCGCGTCCAGTATTGAATCAAATGGTTTACATCGCCCTGCTGAACCGCAACAACGCCAATATTATACAAGGCATTGACATGATTCGGGTTTGCTTTCAGCGCCAATTCAAATTGCTGTTGCGCTTCGGGATATTTTTTCAGGTTGAAATAGCAAACACCGAGATCGACAATCACATCCGGATTATTGGGAGAGATTTGCAAAGCGGTTTTATAATAGGGAATTGCCTCGGAAAAACGACTGCTATCAAAGAGCAAATTTCCCATTCGGACGTTCAACTCCGCATCTTTGGAGGACGCTTTGAGCTGTTCCTCGGCATTTTTTAAATCCTGCTCCGATGGCGCGTGAGTGTGATCATCCGCGGTGCTTGCGGAAGACGGTTGCGTGGTTTGATTCAGACGTTGGTGGGCGTCATTCGCGGATTTGCCTTCAATCGTTTCCACAAAATTGATGTAATAAAAGACGCCGCAAACCATCAGCGCTACAATTCCCACGCCCAACAATGTGAAGGATTGAGTACGAGACAGACCGCTGAGTGCTGTCTCGGCAGGGGTCTGTTTTTGCTGATTGCGATGCCGGTGTCTCGCTTCACGAGTTGTCTGTTTTTTCTTCGCAGCGGCATTCTGTTGGAAGCGATACCCGCAGCTTATGCAGAATTTTGCCGTATCAGCGTTTTTTTCACCGCATTGCGGGCAAATTGTTTTCATTTCAACAACGGCGCCGCATTCCGGACAAAATTTTGCATTGTCCGGCAGGGAAGTTTTGCAATTTGAGCATTGTTTAGTCATGTAATCACAACTTATTTTTTATGCTTGGCCAGCAAGTTTTTGTTGACGGATTCTCTGAAAAATTTTGCCGGACGAAACACCGGGACAAAACGATGACCAACCGTCACGACTTTTTTGGTCTTTGGGTTTTTTACGGATCGTGCGTCCCGCTCTTTCGCATAAAAACTGCCAAATCCGCGAATTTCGACGCGATCGCCGCCTTGTATCGATTCAACAACATTGAACAGAAATCCGTTAACAACTGCCTCAACATCGGTCTTTGTTAAACCGGTTGAGTCGGATAACAATTTGACAATATCGGCTTTAGTAACATTCATTTTGCTTCTCCCTAAAAAGTAGAGCAGTTTACAAAAATTCCCTTCTAAAATCAAGACGAATCGATTTTAGAGGGTTTTATTGAATCGTTAAAGTTAAGAAATTTTCCATGCTTCTCTCAACCTTTTTTTAGTATTTTGCAAAATATCACCTTTTAGCGGTTTTATATTCCAATAACCGGGTTACTTTGGATTTCTTACATTTGGTTATTTCCCTTTAAAACGATATATTTTTTCGTCTTTTGAAATATCGTTTTGCCGGTAACACATTTTTTAACATCCAAAAACCAGGGGATTTATGAACGCAGAAAAAGCCATCATCATCGGTGCTTCATCCGGAATTGGAGAAGCATTAGCCCGGGTGCTGTCCGGTAATGGTTACGACGTCGGTCTGACCGCCCGGCGGGAAGAACGGCTCCGGGAAATCGCAAAAACGTTGCCGACGCGCGGTTTTGTGAAACGCATCGACGTCTCTGAGCCGGAACCGGCGATGACTGCGCTCCGCGAGTTGATTGCCGAGATGGACGGCGTGGATTTGATCGTGATCAATGCCGGGATTTCCCTGTCGTCGCACGCGGAGTGGGCACGGGAAAAAGCGGTGATTGACGTAAACGTCAGCGGGTTTGTGGCGATGAGCAATGTTGCCTGGGAATATTTTCTGGAGCGGGGAAAAGGGCACATCGTGGGTATTTCATCCATCGCGGCGCTGAAAGGCTACGGGCGGAACACGGTTTATTGCGCCTCAAAAGCGTTTATTTCGAGTTACATGCAGGGGATGCGCCAAAAAATTCATCGCAAGCGCGTTGACATTTTGGTAACGGATATCAGACCGGGGTTTGTGGCAACGCCGATGACGGCGAATAATAAAAAAATGTTCTGGGTTGCCGACGTCGATAAAGCCGCCCGCCAGATATTTGACGCCATTCGGAAACGCAAGACACATGCCTACATCACCCGGCGGTGGCGGTTGGCCGCCTGGGTGACAAAACTGATGCCCGACTGGCTTTTTGAGCGGCTGCCTTCCTGAGAAGAAAAACGGTTTTGAAAACATAACTATCCCACGAATATCGGAAACCCCGAAAATTTTATTTGTGAAACCTGTTTTCAGAGAAATTGACCGGCGGAATGGTTTATCGATATGCCCAATCCATGTGAATTTGCGGGCGTCGGGGATGGGAAATGACTCGGGTAAAGAAAATTTAAAATGATTTGCTATACGCAATAATGTAAAGTATATTTGTCTAATTGTAATATATGATTTACAATTGGGAAAGAATAGCTCACAAATTTCATCATTTATTTCGTGAAGGAGTCGTAATGACACTAAAATCAATTTTAGAGTGCGAAAGAAAAAGTCTGAAGGAAATGGACAAATACCAACTTCCGAATTATTTTAAAAAAATCGGCGTTGGTTTATTCGCGGTTTCAATTATTTCTCTTTTTATTAACGCATTCTCCATAAACGTTTTTTTGTATAGAGAAATTGCCAAGTACGGCATGTTAATCGGCATGCTGCTGATTTCTATTTCAAAAGAAAAAATTGAGGACGAATTAATCACAAAACTAAGAATGCAGTCATATACATTCGCATTCATTGCCGGCGTCTTTTATGCTTTGACGCTTCCTTTTGCGGATTATTTTGTTGATTTTATTTTTCAGTCGGATAAAGCTATTTTAAAAGATATTGGCGATTGGCAAATTTTGTGGATTCTGTTGAGCGTACAGGTTTTATATTTTGAAATGCTAAAGCGAGCGCACAAATGAAAAACCGACTGAAAATTGAAAGAGCCATTTTGGACATAACCCAGGATGAGTTGGCTAAAAAAATCGGCGTTTCACGGCAAACGATCAATTCGATTGAGAAGAACAGGTATGTCCCATCTACAGTGCTTGCTTTAAAGCTTTCAAAAACCTTCAATAAAACTGTAAATGACATATTTAGTTTAGATGATGATGATTAGATGTTTTGGCGGGTGTTGGCGGATAAATGGGGAGTGCGGCAAACACTAAGTTCTTGCGCCCCTTTGTCATGCCCGAGTGTCTCTATCGGGCATCCACACAGCTAAAACTTAATAGATTCCCGATAAAAACATTCGGGAATGACCAAGAGAAAGGGGGCAACAACTTAATGCGTGATGCAGTCATGGCATGACATGTCACGATGTCGCGTTACCCATCACCCATTTACACATCAACCCATATATGATGAATTTAAAGCAATGAAGAAATTTGTAGGTTTTTCAAATATATCATTTTTCAGGTTGTTTGCGATAAGCAAGCAGGGCTGAAAACATCACCAGCGTCATCAAAGCGATCAAAATGTTTGCGGCTGTTCCCGGGGCAATTCCCAGCGTTTTAAACGCGCCGCTGCTGAACCCGGCAATGCCTTCGCCGCCCATTACCCCGGCGGCAATCAGCAGCCCGCTTTGATAAAGCGCCGGACGATTTTTATCGATCCAGGCGCGAATGGCCGCGCCCACACCGATGGGCAGGGCAAAGCCCATCCCCAGAAATAAACCGATTCCAAACGGCATCATCAACACCCGGTTTTTGTAGCGGTCCGGCAAAAAGCTGTTGATGATTTCCACGGTCAGGGCAAGCGCAAAGCCGCCCCAAAACGCCCGCGGATACGCAAACCCGGAAATGCTGCCGGCGACCAGTTGCGCTTGCGGGGCCGGCATGATGGGCGTGAACAGTTCCGCGGCAAAGCCGGTGCGGATCGTTTCCAGCACAAATGGCGCCGCCGCTCCGGCAAAAATCACGGTGATCAAATCTACTTTTACAATGTCGCTGAATTTTGTTCCGATGATGGCGGCGGATTTGAAATCGTGTCCGGCGTCTCCGGCAATGGCGCAGGCCACACTGACGAAGGTCACGATCATAAACGCGGCGTGAACGTCCAGTTTCAAACCCGCGGCGTCGTAAATAAATGCGACGATCAGCCCCACGAAAATGCCAAATTGCTCCAGTGGATCGATATTGGTTTCGCCGGTCATTCGCCCGGCCACCGTCACCATAATCCACACGCCCAGCACAGCGATCGCCGCCGCGAAAAACGGTACGCCCGCGGCCATCATGGCGAACATGCCCAACACGGAAATGAGCGGGTAAAGCCTGGCGAATCCTTTTAACGAAGTGAACATCGGGCGGAAAATTTCGCGCAGCCGGGGCAGCACGTAACTGATGAAAAAACCGATACCTGAGCCTAAAACCAGACCCATCCCCAGGTTTTGGATAAAACCGCGCGCCGCGGAAAATTCCCAGCCGCTCCGCACCATCAGCGGCGCAATCAGCAGCCAGCCGACCATCGCGCCGCC
>CAYVDX010000191.1:0-6846 GCA_964450485.1 uncultured Calditrichaceae bacterium | reverse complement strand
ACCATATGTTTTTTATTACCTTATTGGGAAATTTTGACTAAATCAACGGAATCATGTATAGAGGAACTCACCCCCCATCCCCCTCTTTCCTGTCAAGAGAGTGGGAGAATTCAGACAGGGTTTAAGCAGTTTTGCCCACTTTTGACCCGGAAAGCCGCCTTCTCTTTGAAAGAGAAGGCGGTTGAACCGCAAGGCTTCCCTTTGGGAGGGGATGAGTTACGATACCAAACAGGACTAGCACAGCAATCTGTTATAAACAGAAATTTTAAAGGTGACTGCGCGTATCCCGCTAAATAGCTTGAAGAAATTGCAATTTGAAGTTGTTTAAATGGAAAGAAAACATTGCTTTATTTGCGCCACATTTACTGCCGCTCGAAATTGCCTGACATTAAGCAGGCTGTTTTGCCGGTTTTGCAGCCGAACCAATGATAATATGATAGCCATATTTCACTAAAATATCATAAGAAATTTTGCCGGCCAGTTCCTGCATTTCAATTTCGCGGTCTTCATCCTCCGGGTAGATAATGTTTACCCATATACTGTCAGGGCTTATGGGGCTCTCGCAAATGTCGGCCAGTTCGATTTCCGGAAATTTTTGTTTTAATTGCTTATAGAGCTTGTGGCTCAATTCCGCCTGTTTTTCATTGATCACTTTGAATCTCCTTTAAAATTGTTTCGACAATCTCTTTGGCTCTTTTTAGTTGTCTTGAAGCTACTTTTTTTGAAACGTGTATTAACTTGTAATCAGCGTTATTTCTTACGGATTGGATGATTAAAAGATTTCCCCCAATATGCCTGGGAAAAATCTTCCGTCGGTGAATCAACTCATAATGAAACTTCGATTGCAAGCCCTCATGACTAATTTTCTCTCTCACAAAGCCAAAATGCGCCAGTGCCGCAATTGCCGCATGGAATGCGGCATAATAAGCGCGGTTGACACAAGCATTATACTTTTGATGATTGAATAAGATCTCCGCGGATTCAATATTTTCCTGAGCTTTCGCCGCAAATACCTCAACCATATTCATCTCCCCGGGCTTTGTCAAATTAAAGAAATAAATGGGGAATTTCAAACGATTAATACTCAATTGAGATCATTAATACAAAAACACTTGAACGCTTTTCCAATCCCTACGCTCGACCGCACCTCTGCCTGGGAGTGAACTCAGTAGCACAAGCGTCATAAATAACGCTGTTGTTTACGCCATGTTCTACGTCTTTTCGCGCCTCTTCCTTCTCTCTTCTCCCTTCTCACTTTCATCTTTCAAATCCAACCCCAATTCCCGCAACCGCTTCTGCAATCCCTGGCGCGACATGCCCACGGCTCGCGCCGTCGCGCTGATATTGCCGTGATGTTTTACAACGGCGTCTTTTAAAAAACGTCGTTGGAAATCCGATTTTGCGGTTCGGTAGTCCGTCGCATTGATTTCCGGCGGATCAGAAAAGCTCAAATGATTTCCGGAGATTTCCCGCCCCGGAAAGGTGATCGCCGCCCGTTCGATAACGTTTTGTAATTCCCGCACGTTGCCGGGCCAATGGTAACTTTTTAACGCCAGCAGGGCGCTATACCCCAGGTTTTTGGGCGAGGTTCCATTTCGCCTAATTGCCTGTTGTAAAAAATGTTTGGCCAATGGCAAAATGTCCGCTTCCCGCTCGCGCAGGGGAGGAAGATGCATATTCAGGGCAGAAAGCCGATAATACAAATCCTGCCGGAATTTTCCCGCCGCAATGTATTCTGCCAAAGGTTGGTTGGTTGCCGCAATAACGCGCACATCCACCGAGACGGGTATGTTTGACCCGATACGGGTAACTTCTTTCGCTTCTAAAACGTGCAGTAAAACGGTTTGGTCCTGTAAAGGCATTTCGCCAATTTCATTTAAAAACAGAGTGCCTCCTTGAGCTGCTTCAAACTTGCCGGCGCGGGGTTGCATCGCACCGGTAAAAGCGCCCTTTACATGTCCAAACAGCTCGGAGATGAGCAGGTTGCGTTCCATGCCTCCGCAGTTCAGCATCAGAAAGGGTTGTGTGGAACGCCCGCTTTGTTGATGTGTAAATTTTGCAATAACGTCTTTTCCGACGCCGGTTTCCCCGGTGAGCAAAACCGCTGCATCGCTTTTTGCAAAAAGGCGGGCTTGTTTAATAACCCGGCGCATCACCCGCGATACGGCGATGGGTTGTTCGTTGCTGCCGGAATAACGGGGCGGTTCCAGGGCATAAAGCGTAATCAATTCCCGTAAACGTTGGATATTCTCTGACTTTACGAAATAATCCACCGCCCCGTATTCTGTGGCTTTCCGCGAGGTTAAAAGGGAATCGCGGTTGCTGACCATGATCACCGCCAGTTCGGGAAACCGTGCCTTGAGTTGCGGCAGTATTTCCAGACCTTCATCATCCGTGGAAAGGGTAATATCCAGCAGCAACACTTCCGGCTGATACTTTTTTATCAAATCAATCCCTTGCCGGAGGCGGGTGGCGCCCCAAAATTGAACAGTTTGATCCAATAATTCCTGGTAATCTTCCAGGTAAGATGTTTCATCATCAATCATTACAACCGGTATTTTTCTCATCGCCTTACCTTGATTATTATTTGGAAACAAGCACCTTTACCCGACGAATTATTCAGTAGTTCAATCGATCCCCCAAACTGCTTCAGGAATTTGCGGGCATGGTGCAAACCCAACCCGGTAGAGCCTTTGGTGGAGAAGCCGTCCTCAAAAATGCGTTCGTGCAGATGTTGGGGAATTCCCGGGCCGGCGTCGCGGATCGTGACAGCGGCGTCGCTTTCAACCGGAATTTCAATCGTGATTTGGATGTCGCGTTTGCCCTGCTTCTGCATGGCTTGTAAAGCGTTTTGAAAAATATTGTTGAATATATCCGCTAAAATGCTGCGTGGTATGGTTACCACACATTGATTAATCTCCGGGGGATAATGCAATGCAATATCAGTGAAGTCGCGGAAATGAGAGAGAGAGTGATGGAGCGTTTCAGGCAAATTGCAGGAGAATGATCCTTCGACCTGGCTTCTTACGTTGTTGAGTTCCTTTTTTAACCGTTTCAGCGAATCAGCAGATTGTTGCAAATCCCGCTGAGATGGCAAACGTCCGTTTCGACTGAACAAACGCCCAATTCGCTCTCCCGCTTTTGCATGGCGACGCAGGCTGTGATAAGCTGCCGCGGAAACCACCGCCCGCCGACTATGGCGCAGCGCTTCTTTCAGCAATGGCAGAGTATCTTCTTGAAAGAGACGGGCGTCATCCCTGGCGCGGGCCGTCATTTTTTGCGAAGCGTTTTGAGAAAGATTGTTGCAGATAAACAGCATGCGGTCTAACTGCTTCATTCCCGCGTTGGCATGGTTGAATTGCCGTAACACCTCGTACAAGGGCAGGGGATCAGCGCCGCGACGCTGCCGGTACAGACCGTATTGGAGCATGGTTAGTATTCCGGCTGCAACCACGGCAAATATCCATAACACCCAGGGGAAGTGATTTTTCCAGTCAAGTAGAAACCAGCTACCCAGAAGCACAACAAATGCCGTAAGGTTGAAAAATGCTGCCTGTTCAATTTGCCAGAGCGAACGGCGCCAGAACCATAAATTGATGGCTATCAATATTCCTGCTAAAATGGCGAGACGCCAGGTATAGGGTCGCCGGCCCGGGTGTTTGTAAAAAGAAATTAACCAATGACGGGCTTGCGCCAGGTGTGTGGCCAGGGTTTGCGGTTCAAACAAAATAAGGTGCTGATTTCCGGCAATATCTGATTTGTGAATTTCTTCTCCGGAAGGCAGCGCTGCTACCAGGTCATACTGCTCTTCCGGCGGCAGGTAAAATTCTACTTCCGGCAAGGCGCTGCCAATGTAGCTCACATGCGTGGTAATCTGGCGGAATCCCCGCAAATACGACCGCTCCCCTGCATGACCGGCGTCATACACCCACAAGCGAGCGCCAAGACCGAAGCGGTTGCTGCGGCTGCCGCGAATTTCAATCTTTAAAGGCTGCTTTGTGCCGATTAAATTTTCGTATATTCCGGTTCTGCCTAAGTAGGCATTGGCCGTCAGGATATCCAGATCATTGTCATTGTCAAAATCCGCTATTACCGCTCCGGCGGAATAGTCGTTGTTTTTACCCGCCAGCGAAAGCGAGTCGATATCAAAAGATTCTCCCTGGCGGTTCCAAAAAATATAGTTGCAACCCAGCGTAGTAACAAAGAGATCCAGCCAGCCGTCTTGATCCAAATCTCTCCAGTTGCCGCCATAGGCCAGGCAGTGCTGCCCGAATCCCGAAGCAGTGGTGACATCGGTAAAATGAAAATGGCCATCATTGCGGAAAAGCTTCAATGGGGAGCGACGATTCGCTAAAAAGAGATCGAGATCACCGTCATTGTCATAATCGCCGATGCCCAGGGATTGTGTATAATAATCAAACGGCTCGGTCATTTCCGGGGAAAAGGCGCTTCGGTCGGCAAATTTCGGAAGTGGTCGATCAGCCATGCTGCCCATATTTTCAAAAATCCTCAGCGGGGCTGACCAGCCATGCGCCACTATATCGAGATCGCCGTCATTATCCAGATCGACCAGCCAGGGCATATAGGCGTTTAACGAATCGGTTATTTCCGGGCGAAAAACAACATCCTGAAAATTAAAAAAGCCATCTCCGAGGTAAATTTTCAAAAGACCATATTCATCGCCTGCCGCAAAATCCAACTTGCCGTCACTGTTGATGTCTCCCCAACTCACGTGGTTTATCCGTCCGGTCAGTTCAAATCCGTAATCCTCTGTTATATTTTGGAAATGGTCAGAGCCGATGTTTTCATAGAGCTGGCTCTTTCCCCGGAAAACCGTCAATACCGCATCCTGGTCACCGTCGTTATCGATATCCGCGAAAAACAGCCCGGAATCAGACATATCTGCTTCAGTACTTATTGCTTGATAGCCCTCTAAACCACGGTTGATAATAACGTCCTCGAAAGCGAAAGGGTTATTGTTTCGGTTTTGAGTAAAAAAAACATTGGTCCGCCAGGCTACGGTCAGGTAAATATCGATACCGCCATTTTGGTTGCGATATAATGATTTGCCAAAAGTGTCGTTATCCAAATCGTTAAAGATATCAGTAAAGCGGAATTTAATTCTGCTCTCTTTGACGGGTATTCCCCATTGCCGCCGCCCCAGGTAGTAAAGATTGCAACCTTCATCCAACAGAAAAAACTCCTCCGGGTTGATGGGGTAAATCCGGTAATTCCAATTCCGCGATTTTTTAATTTGATATACGGGTTTCAGCCTGGATTGCCAATATTGGTAGAGGGCATTTTTTTTATAAAAGTAAAAATGATCCTTATAGCTTCCAATGAAATTCATCCCAACTAAAGTGTCAATAGAGGCAACCTGCCCTCGTGCATAAAGGAGAATTTGGTTGTTTTTTATTACCAGAATCCCGGAATCCGCTGAATAAAAGTAGGTGTTGAGCACCCGATCCATCTTCGCCAACTTGCGCCATTGTCCATTGCTGTATTCCAGCAAAACATCATAACCCGGCTGCATTTGATTGTGATTAAAAGTAAAAAAGGCCGCTTCCATCACAACAATGAGATGATTTTCACTGAAAGCTTTCAAAAATTTTATATGATCTCCGGGAGGTGTTTGGACATTTTGGGCGGTTTTCCCGTTGTAATAGATTAAATTGTTTCCCCCGCCGCCAGCATAAAAATGCTGTGAATCGAGAAAAGAAACTGCTTCTAATGTACCGGGATTAGGAGAAGGCAAAAACCGCCATTCATGCCCGTTGAAATGTAACATGCGGGTGTGGTAAAAGCGATCTTCCGGTTGGAAAAAAAGAAAAATATTATCAGGAGAAAGCGGCCACAACTTTTCTTTACCCGAAATTTTAAACCGATTTAAGGGCAAAGTCGGTTTAAACTCTTTCCAGGTTGTTCCATTCCATTTTAGCATGCCCTTTTCATAGGTCGCCAGGGCAAAATTGGGGTTTAGGGTGGCAATGTTCCGAATTTGATGCTTGTGCATTCCCGGCATAAGCTGTAAGGTCAGGGTATCATACAATACCTCATCTGCCGCAAGAAAGCCGCTAAATAGGCAAACAAACAAGCACAGCGTTTTCATAACACACACAAAATTAGCGATAGCAAAATGAACTGTAGAATGATTTGTATTGAAACAGAAAAAATATATGATAAAAAGGATGGGAAATCAACTGATCAATCAAAGATTAGTTCATTCGTAAAGCTTATATAAATTGTTTATTTATAAAGATTAGCATCGCTAAAAGCTAAAAGTAGTGTGTTTACAATGGGCATTTGTAAGCGCCTTGTTTAAATTATCAGATTGCCAATAAAATAAATCATAAATTGCAGCAATTCTCGCCACTATGCTTCACAAATGTTCGAAGCTCTTGATTTTTCCACAGGACAAAAAAATTCTGCCCGGTGTGTGGAACATTGCGACAATCCTGTGGAATTTTCAGCCAGGGCTGTAAAAAAATCTACCGGGCTGGAAAAAAGCCAGCCCGGAGTTTTGAAAACAGTATTAATAAGGATAAGCCTCATACTTCGTGCCGGAAGCCAGGCTGCGCACATTCGACATGGTGTTGCTAAACGTCACCGGCGTGGATTCATAAGGCCATTGCCATGAGCCGTCGGCAACCACAAAATGGAGATGTGGATAACCGGCCAATCCCGTGCTTCCGCTTAATCCAATATCATCGCCCTGTTTTACCTTGTCGCCAACATTTACCAGCGCGCCGTCGTGGGTGAGATGCATATACTCCGCATACGTGCCGTCCCCGTGATCTACCACGACCAAATAGTTGGGATGATTGCCGTCGAATACGCTTTCCACCA
>CAYVDX010000190.1:0-6848 GCA_964450485.1 uncultured Calditrichaceae bacterium | reverse complement strand
TGAACATCGGCGTTGGCGAGGCAGTTCAGGACTCCAAGCTTCTTGAAAAAGCGGTTGACGATCTTACCTTGATCAGCGGGCAAAAGCCAGCCATTACGAAAGCAAAACGATCCATCTCGAACTTCAAGCTGCGAGAAGGCATGAAGATCGGTTGCCGTGTAACATTGCGCGGCGAACGCATGTATGAATTTTTGGATCGGTTTATCAACTTCGCAACCCCGCGGATTCGCGATTTCAGGGGGCTGCCGGATAGGCTTGACGGACGCGGCAACTTTTCAATTGGCATACGGGAGCAAATAATTTTCCCGGAAATCAATGTTGATAAAATGGATAAAATTCGCGGATTAGATATAACATTTGTAACCAGCGCAAAAACAGATGAAGAAGCATACGAACTTTTGAAAAGTTTCGGTATGCCTTTTAAAAAATAAGTGAAGGGAGTTCGTTTTGGCAAAAAAAGCGCTTGTAGCAAAAGCGAAACGAAAGCAAAAATTTAAAGTCAGAGAATATAACCGCTGCCAGCGTTGTGGCCGCGCCCGTGCGTATTATCGCAAGTTCGGCGTCTGTCGAATTTGTTTTCGCCAATTAGCGAGTAACGGGGAAATTCCCGGCATAACAAAGGCAAGCTGGTAAAACATTTCAGGAGAGTAGTTTTATGTCCATGACAGATCCGATTGCTGATTTCTTGACACGGATTCGCAATGCCATCCGGGCAGACCATCGCACGGTCGATATTCCGGCGTCAAATATGAAGAAGCAGATGGCGCAAATTTTATACGAAAATAAATTTATCCGCAACTACATCATTATCGATGACGGCGGCCAGGGAAGCATTCGCGTGTTTTTAAAATATGTTCACCCAACCGGCGAATCGGTGATACACGAGTTAAAACGCATTAGTAAGCCCGGGCGGCGTCAGTATGTCGGCGTTGATGAGTTGCCGCGTGTAAAAAATAATATGGGAATTGCTATCTTGAGCACCTCCAAGGGCGTTATTACAGAACGCCAGGCTCGCCGGGAACGCGTCGGCGGCGAAGTGCTCTGCACGGTTTGGTAAAGATCAAGTCGCGTTTTTTTGAATCTGTTTGAATGTAAATAAACAATTTTTTTAAGAGGTGAACAGTTGTCTCGTATCGGAAAATTACCCATCGAAATACCCGACGGCGTTGATGTTAAAATTAAAGGCGATCTTGTTACGGTCAAAGGCCCCAAGGGAGAATTGCAGCAAACCGTCGATCCGGAAATGAAGCTCGGCAGAAAAGATGCCACGCTTACGGTTGAGCGGCCGTCGGATGAACGCCGGCATCGCTCGATGCACGGTTTAACCCGCACTTTGATTAACAATATGGTTGTGGGCGTTACCCAGGGATACCAAAAAAAGTTGCAAATTGAAGGCGTCGGTTATCGCGCCGAAAAAAAAGGCGCAGCTTTAGTATTGACGCTGGGATATTCGCACCCGATTTATTTTTATCCACCCGATGGGGTTACAATTGACGTACCGGCGCAGACCCGGATCGAAATATCCGGGATTAATAAAGTCGTTGTTGGGCAGGTCGCTGCAAAAATTCGTTCTTTTCGGAAGCCGGAGCCATATAAAGGCAAGGGCATTCGCTATGAAAATGAAACTGTTCGCCGCAAGGCTGGAAAAACAGCGAAATAAGAGAAGGTGTGTATCATTATGGCTAAGAAAAAAAATCGTCGGAAGAAAAAAATTGTGGGCACTGCTGAACGTCCCCGGCTGGTTGTATCCCGCAGTTTGCGTTATATTTACGGGCAAATTGTTGATGACTATGCACAGAAAACATTGGTTGGTGTTACTGATCAAAGCAAGTCTGTTCGGGAAGAATTGAAAGACGTAAAAGACCGGGTAGAAATAAGTAAAAAAGTCGGTGAGTTACTGGCGAGCAAAGCCAGGGAAAAAGGTATCAAAACAGTTGTTTTTGATAGAAACGGCTACAAATATCACGGCCGGGTAAAAGCCTTGGCCGAGGGTGCCCGGGAAGGTGGTTTAAAATTTTAAAACCGAGTGAGGCGTGTTGTGAGCGAAAGAATTAATGCACATGAATTAGATTTAAATGAAAAAGTAATTTATATTAACCGGGTCGCTAAGGTTGTCAAAGGCGGGCGCCGGTTTAGCTTCAGTGCGATTGTCGTGGTTGGCGACGGCAATGGACATGTCGGCGTGGGATTGGGTAAAGCTAATGAAGTGGTGAATTCCATTGCCAAAGCAACCGAGAAAGCGAAAAAAGAGATTGTGCGGATCAACTTGCTAAACGGCACCATTCCCTACGAAGTTTATGGTAAATATGGCGCCGGAAAAGTGGTCTTGAAACCCGCTTCAGCCGGTACCGGTGTGATTGCCGGTGGACCGGTTCGCGCTATTTGCGAAATGGCTGGCATTCATAATATTTTGACAAAAATTTTAGGCTCATCCAATCCCCACAGTGTGGTAAAATCGACCATGGTCGCCTTGCAAAAACTGAAAGACCCGGCGACGATCGCCCGAAACCGGGGAATGTCTGTGAGAGAGTTATATCGTTTGTAAAAAAAGAGATGCGAAATGGCTAAGAAGAAAAAAGAAAAAAAGTTGAAAATTACCCAGATCAAAAGTTTGATTGATCAAAAAGGAACCCATAAGCGCACAATTGAGGCGTTGGGTTTAAAACGTATCCGTCACGAAGTGATCCAAAAAGACACGCCCCAAATACGTGGGATGGTCTTTAAAGTGAAGCATTTGGTGACGATGGAAGAAATTGATTAATATTCCGAGGTAGGAACAATGGATCTAAGTTCTTTAAAAAAAGCAGATGGGGCGACAAAAAGCCATAAAAGAATCGGCCGTGGAGAAGGATCCGGTTGGGGCGTTCAGGCTGGTCGGGGTCATAAAGGGCAGCGGTCGCGTTCCGGGTCGAAAAAACGCGCCTGGTTTGAAGGCGGTCAAATGCCTATTCAGCGCCGATTGCCGAAGTTTGGCTTTTATCGTCATGGAAAAGTGGTTTATCAGGTCGTAAATATTGCGGATTTTGATAAAGTCGGCGAAGCCGCGGAAATTACTTTAGAAGTGTTGAAACAAAATGGATTGATCAAAAAAGCCAACGCGCCTGTAAAAATTCTGGGAGATGGAGAACTTTCTAAAAAGGTCAATGTGCATGCACATGCCGTTAGCAAATCAGCCCGGGATAAAATTGAAAAGGCAGGAGGCAGCGTTACGTTATTATGATTGAAACCTTTAGAAATATTCTGAAGATTGATGATCTTCGTAAGCGAATTCTTTTTACGGTGATGATACTCGCACTTGCCAGAATCGGAACGCACATCATAACGCCGGGCATCGATACTGCTGCACTGCAACGGATTTGGGCGGATGCTCAAAATACGCTGTTTGGGTTGTACGATCTCTTTGCGGGCGGTGCATTTAGCAAAGCGGCTATTTTCGGATTGGGCATCATGCCGTATATCAGCGCTTCAATTATTTTTCAGTTGTTAGGCGCTGTTTGGCCGACCGTACAGCGGCTTCAGCAGTCCGGGGAAGACGGACGTAAAAAAATTACCCAATATACACGCTACTCAACCCTTGCGCTTTCCGGGGTTCAGGCCCTTGGTGTGTCCGTCTGGTTGGAAAGCCAGGGCGTTGTTTTGCATCCGGGCATTGCCTTCAAACTGCTGACAATGGTTTCCATGGCAACCGGCACCATGCTGCTGATGTGGATGGGCGAACAAATTGACGACCGAGGACTTGGAAACGGTATTTCACTGTTAATTATGGTGGGGATTATTTCAAGATTGCCGAATGCGCTTGGTCAGGAATATATTGAATTCGCGAATGATAATCGCACCTTGCTGCAAGAGCTTTTCCTGGTTGCCATTGGGTTTGGAATTATCGCTTTTGTGGTCATCATCACCCAGGGGCAGCGGAAGATACCTGTTCAATATGCCAAGCGTGTTGTCGGGCGAAAGGTTTACGGCGGCGTCAACACGCAATTGCCGCTTCGGATTAACACGGCCGGCGTCATGCCGATTATTTTTGCCCAGGCAATCATGTTCGTGCCGCAGACTGTGTTTTCCATGTTTCCCGATAGCGATATTATGAGCACAATGGCCGGGTTGTTCACATTTGATTCTTTTGTTTATTGGGCGGTTTATGGAACGCTGATTATTTTCTTTACCTATTTTTATACGGCGATTATTTTAAATCCCGTCGAAGTCGCGGACAATTTAAAAAAACAGGGCGGCTTTGTGCCGGGCGTGCGTCCGGGGAAGAAAACCGCGGAATATCTCGATAATATCCTGACACGGGTTACTTTACCGGGGGCGATTGCGTTGGCGTTTGTGGCGATTATTCCCTATATGCTTTATAAATGGTTCGGTATCTCATTTGCCTATGCCTCCTTTTTTGGCGGAACCGGTTTACTAATTATCGTGCAGGTAACGCTGGATTTTATACAGCAAGTTGAGTCGCACCTTTACATGCGCCACTACGAAGGCTTTAGCCGGGGCGGGAGAATCCGTGGAAGAAGATAGATGTAATGATTTCGATTAAGAATGATAAAGAAATCGAGCGGATGCGGGTAAGCTCCCGGATTGTTGCAGATACGCTGGAAATGTTGGTTGATTTTATCCGGCCCGGGATAACGACGAAACAGATTGACAAAACGGTCGAAAAATATGTATTTTCGCGCGACGCTTATCCGGCTTTTAAAGGATTATACGGGTTTCCGGCGAGCGCCTGTATTTCTGTTGACGAGGAAGTGGTTCACGGAATTCCATCTGCAAGACGGGTGTTAAGAGAAGGCCAATTTGTAACGGTGGATGTGGGTGTGCGTTATAAAGGCTATCATGGCGACGCCGCTTTCACTTATCCCGTGGGCAAGGTTGATGCGGAAAAGAAGAAATTAATGCATGTCACCTGGGAGTCACTTTATTTGGGAATCGAAAAAGCCCGCGCCGGTAATCGTTTGCAGGATATTTCCTTTGCGATTCAACAACATGCGGAACAATTTGGTTATGGCGTCGTACGGGAATTGGTCGGACACGGTGTTGGAAGAAAAATGCACGAAGACCCCCAGGTTCCCAATTACGGGAAAGCCGGACGCGGACCGTTGCTTAGATCAGGTTTTACATTGGCAATTGAGCCAATGATTAATATGGGCACAAAAAATGTGCGCTGTTTGTCAGACAATTGGACTTACGTAACAACGGATGGAAAACCGTCGGCACACTATGAGCACACAGTGCTAATTCGCGACGGCGAGCCGGAAATTCTGACAAAACACAACTTAAATCCTTTAAATTATTAGTTATTTTATGGCAAAAGAACAACCAATCGCTGTTGACGGCATTATTAAAGAAACTTTACCAAACGCGACATTTCGGGTCGAATTAGAAAGCGGGCATGTCGTCCTGGCCCATGTCTCCGGTAAAATGCGCATGCATTTTATCAAAATTCTGCCGGGCGACAAGGTAAAACTCGAACTTTCTCCCTATGATTTGTCGCGGGGACGCATTACATATCGTTATAAGTAAGCAATAAAGGAGCAATTATGAAAGTCCAGGCTTCCGTAAAGAAGAGATGCGATAGTTGTAAAATTATCCGCAGAAAAGGCGTGGTTCGGGTGATATGCAAAAAGAACCCGCGTCATAAACAACGCCAGGGATAATTGGTGATTTGAACGAGAAATGAAAAATTCGCAAGTATTTCGCGATAAAAGATTTACATCTATTAGATTTTAGGAGGTAGTTTTGGCGCGTATTTCAGGTGTTGATTTACCCAAAAACAAACGACTCGATATCGGTTTGACATATATTTACGGCATCGGCCGGACAACCGCATCAAAAATTTGCAATGTAACCGGCATCGATCCTTCGCTGAAGGTTGGCGATTTGGATGATGGACATATAAAGAAGATCCGTGAATTTATTTTACAAAATCTGAAAGTCGAAGGTGCTTTAAAGTCAGAAATCAATATGAATATCAAGCGCCTGATCGATATCGGCAGTTACCGCGGGCTTCGTCACAAATTGGGGTTGCCTGCCCGTGGACAGCGCACATCAACAAACGCCCGAACCCGCAAGGGGCGAAAGCGTTCTGTGATGAAAAAAAGATAAGCGATTGTATTGTAATAATTAGGAGGTATCTAAATTGGCTAAACGAGGCCGCACTGTTCGTAAAAAGAAAGATCAAGTCGATCCGCAAGGTGTTGCACATATCAAGTCAACATTTAATAATACAAATGTGACCCTGACGGATAGCAAGGGAAATGTTATTTCCTGGGCATCCGCCGGAAAAGTCGGTTTTAAAGGGTCGCGCAAGAATACACCATTTGCCGCTCAGCTATCCGCGGAAACGGCAGCCCGGGAAGCGATGGAATTAGGGTTGCGCAAAGTAGATGTGGAAGTAAAAGGCCCCGGTGGGGGCCGCGAAGCAGCGATTCGCTCTCTGCAAGCCGCCGGTCTGGAAATCCTTTCCATCAAGGATGTCACACCGATTCCCCACAACGGATGTCGTCCCCCGAAAAAACGACGTGTATGATGGCGGCGGTTTATGACGTTCTTGTTTTTTTTATGAATTTGTAACGATTCCTTAAATAATTAGTGATAAATAATTAAAGTTTAGATAAAACCTTGTTGGGAGTCTTATGAACTGGGTAAATTTGTTAATGCCGGAAAAAGTTGAGCTTGATGAAACGAACTATTCAACCAATTTTGGTCGTTTCACTGTTCAGCCATTGGAGCGAGGATTTGGCGTTACCCTCGGTAACCTTTTTAGGCGGGTACTACTATCGTCCATTCAGGGCGCCGCGATTACCGCCATTCGAATTGATGGTGTACAACACGAATTTGCGACGATT